>DASTTJ010000072.1:0-3581 GCA_035760205.1 Steroidobacteraceae bacterium
CCTCAGCCCAGGCCGAGTGTCCAGTCACGAAAACGGGGACATCGGCCCCCAATGCGCGACCAAAATGCGCGATCTCCGGCAATGTATAGCGCAAACCCCACATCTGGTTTAACGCCACCAGCGTCGTGGCCGCGTCTGAGCTGCCGCCGCCGAGGCCGCCGCCCAGGGGGATCTTCTTTCTGACGCTGATTTCGGCCCCCAGCCGGGTGCCGCTCACCTGCTGCAGCGCCCTGGCCGCCCGGACGACCAGATCCTCAGCTTCTGGAACGCCAGCCGGACCCGTGGGACGAGTGATCGAACCGTCGGTCCGGACGCTGATCTCGATGCGATCGCAAAGGTCGATGAGCTGAAAGACAGTCTGCAGCTCGTGATACCCATCCTGGCGGCGGCCGACCACATGCAACATCAGATTGAGCTTCGCCGGTGCGGGCCAGATTGAGGTTGGGGACATGCTTCACTTTCACATCGACTGACTCGCCCGATTGTTACAGTGAAAATGAAGCATGTCCCCAATCAGTGCCAGTTTTCGACCAGCAGCTTGAGGCGTGCGCCGTCGCGTTCCGCGGTAAGACGCTGTGGCAGCGCAAATCCGAGGCCGGCGGCACGCGAGTTGATGCTCACCCGCCACCCGTTTTGCGTGAAATCGCGGATCTCGCCGCTGCCCCCGTCCTCATTGATGCTGACCTCACCCGGCGCGGGAATTCCCAGCAGCCACCAACGCAGCTCGGCCAGCGGCAGAGCAAAACCGAGTCGACGTTCGAGCTCGACGCGCGCGGCGTCGCCATCCAGCTTCTCGCCGCGACTGGTCGCGATCGAGATGCCCTCGCCCTCGACTTCCACGCGCAGGCCACCAATTCCGAGCGGCCCGTCGAGCGCGAGGTTCGAGCGACGCGGCTGCTGCTGATAACGAAGGCTCGCGGAAAAACCCTGGCCCTGGGCGGCCACCGCGACGCGGCCATTCAATCCGTAACGGTCGAGTTTCTCGAGTGCCGCGCGCTGTTCGGGCCACGGTGCGTCAGGGCCAGGGCCGATGACGGCGACAGGCGGCATAGTCCGGCAACCGGCTGTCATCAGCAGCGCGGCCATGCCCGGCCAGACAATGGCGGCGAGCGGGCCGCGCATTGCTAACTACTCGTGGACGTGGGCGCGGGCTGAGATTGAGGAGCCGGCGCACCTTCAGCATCGGGCGCCGGACCATCGGATTTAGGCGTCGCAGAATCCATCTTCGTGCCGGTCAGTCTTTCGATGGTTTCGCGCAAAGGTTTCGACTCAGGCGAGCGCGCGAGTGACCGCGCCCACAGCGCACGCGCCTCGGACTGCTTGCCGCTCAGCCACAGGATTTCGCCCCAGTGCGACGCGATTTCAGCATCGGGAAATATGCGGTAGGCGCGTTCCAGGTATGGCAACGCCCCCGGGATGTCCCCGCGCCGGAATCGCACCCAACCAAGGCTGTCGAGAAATGCGGGATTGTCCGGCGATGCCTCGAGAGCCTTGCGAATCAGCATTTCGGCGCGCGGCAGCTTCTGGTTCCGATCGGCCAGCGAGTAACCGAGCGCGTTCAGCAGGCTTGCGTCTTCGGGCCGGTCCTTCAGCAGGCTTTCGAAGCTGCGCACCGATTCGCGCGGCATGCCGGCTTTGTCCTGGATGAGCGCGATCTGGTAACGCACACCCGGGTGATTCGGAAACCGCTCGAGTGCGAGCTGAAGCAACGCGATGGCTTCGGTCGAACGCCCGGCATCCTCGAGCAACGCGGCCTTGGCGAATTCCACATCGAGGGCTTCCGAACGTTCCTTGGCGGCATGTTCATCGAGCAGGCGGAACGCGGCGGCGCGTTCATTGCGCTTCAACAGCAGGCGGGCCGCGCGCCCACGCACGATGAGCCCGGCGCCGGCTTCGGCGAGCTTGGAGTAGCCCTCGAGTGCGAGGTCCGTGCGCCCTTCGCGCTCGGCGATGGACGACAGGTAGAAGAAGGCCTCGGGCGCGACCCCCGGCGAGCCGATCAAACTACCAAAGCGACGCCCGGCTTCGGTCATGTCGCCCATCTGATAGGCGAGCTTGCCAAGGCGCAGCGTCGCTTCGTCACGGACGGACGCGTCGCTGGCCATGCTCTCGAGTTCCGCGCGCGCCTCATCGAGGCGATCGAGCCGCATCAGCGTGTCGGCGTATGCAAAACGTTCGGTATCCGGGTCCAGCGCCGCCGCTTCCTGAGCCACCGCGATAGCCGCGACGCCATTACCTTCCGCCGCGAGTACGCGCGCGAGCTGCGCGCGCGCCGTTCCTGACGCCGGCTCATTGGCGAGCATGCGTTCGGCCAGCTTGCGCGCAGTGGTGAAATCGAAGGACTCGAGCGCGAGATCTACGCCCGCGTCGAGCAGACGGTCGGACACCTCCGGCGATTCGAGCGTGGGCCGCAGCGTTTTCAGCGCAATGGCGGTACCGCCCGCATCGCTGACGACACCCATGAGCTTGATGAGGTTTTCGTCACCGCCGAGGGTTTTCGTGCGCAGGATTGCCGTTGCCGCTTCCTCGGGTTGATAGAGCTGAACGGCCGCGAGCGCCACCGCGGCGGATGCGCCGGCGCTATCGGGCTCGAGCTTCTGCCAGCGCCGCGCGGCCTTGGCGCTCGCCACGATCTGCTGGCATTCGGCGGCGATCTCGTTGGCGCGCTGCGAAATCCTGGCATCGTTCGACGCCATCGCCGCTTTGATGTAGCGGTCGGTGCCTCCCCGGCAATCGCCGCGTGAGAGCGCCATGTCGGCGAGCACGAGATCGGCACTATCGGAATTGGTGGTGGACAGCGCCATGGCGCCCACCGGCAACAGTGCCGCCAAAGCCAGTGACATGACCAATGAAGAGGTGTTTCGTGGCATGGAGGGCACTATAACTGGACCTTCGCCCCTTACAATGGTTCGCGTGAAAGACACCATTCGACTGCGGCTCGAAAAAATGGTCGACCGCTTTGAGGAAATCGGGCGCTCGCTGGCAGACCCTGCCGTCATCGGCCGACAACGTGAATTCCGCGAGTTGTCGCAGGAATATGCCCGCCTGACGCCGGTTGCCGAAAAGTTCGGCGCATTCCAGGCGCTGGAGCGCGAACTGTCTTCGGCGCGCGACATGCAGAAGGACAGCGACCCGGGTATGCGCGAGATGGGCCAGGAAGAGATGTCGCGCCTCGCGCCCGAGATCGAGCGTGCGGAAGATGCATTAAAGGCGCTGCTGATCCCGCGCGACCCGCGCGATGACAAGAACATCTATCTCGAAGTGCGCGCCGGCACCGGTGGCGACGAAGCGGCGATCTTCGCCGGCGATCTGTATCGCATGTACGCGCGTTACGCCGAGACGCATGGCTTCACAGTCGAGATTCTTTCCGAGAGCGCGGGGGAGCACGGTGGTTTTCGCGAAGTCATCAGCCGCATCGCCGGGCCCGCCGCGTTCGCTCGATTCAAATTCGAGTCCGGCGTGCATCGCGTGCAACGAGTGCCGGCCACCGAAGCGCAAGGACGCATCCACACGTCGGCCTGCACCGTGGCCATACTGCCGGAGCCGGACGAAGTCGAAGCCACGGACCTCAATCCGGCCGA
>DASTTJ010000073.1:0-30875 GCA_035760205.1 Steroidobacteraceae bacterium
ATCACGATTCACGGTATTCAGCTGCGAGCTATCGACAGCCATAACCCCCCCCTTGCATCGACCTGGACGGCTACTTCCTTGTTCTTGTTTTATTCAGCAATTTCACCCGGCCTGAAGCATCCCTAATGCTCCAAGCCGGGGGTACGTTAACGCAATCAGGAGGCTGCAGTCACTCGCCCTCGGCCGGAGGTGCCCGAAGCGTGATCCCGGGCCTGTCATAACTGACGTTCAGGCGCTGCCTGCGCAGGAACGCGACATCCACGTTGCGCTTGCGCGTGAACGGAACGAGCATCGGTACCTGCTCGACGTATTCCTGATAGATCGCGCCATGATGAGCAACGAGATCGCGCTCCTCGAACCGAATGGCGATCAGGATATAGGCCGTGGTTGCAATCGCGAACAGCAGGTGGGAGATCGTCATCGTGGGCGTCGCCCAGAACGCAAACAACCAGCCGACGTACAACGGATGCCGTACGAACAGGTATGGGCCCGGAGTCCGGAAGGCGAGCGGCGTGTAGGGCCGCTCGACCAGTTGCAGCCAGACCTGGCGCAGGCCGAACAAGTCGAAGTGGTTGATGAGGAATGTGGAAACCAGCACCAGCAACCAGCCGAAGACGAAGCAGCCCCACAACACCCCGCGCAGCGCCGGATCGCTCACTGCCCAGACGACACCGCCGAGCGGCTGCCAAAAGGTGAACAGCGCAATCAGCGCAATGCTCGAGAACAGCACATAGGTGCTGCGCTCAGCGGATTCGGGAACCACCCTCGTGAACCAGCGCTTGAAGGCGGGCCGCGCCATGACGCTGTGCTGGACCGCGAACACGCCTAACAGGCCGAGGTTGACCAGCAATGCCATTGTGAAGGTCGCCGTGGGCGCGCCATCGAGCGTCCGCGGTACCGAGAAGTTGCCGATGAAACCCACGGCATAAAGAAACGTGGCGAAGAACAGGGCGTAGCTGACCACGCCGAACAGAAAAATAGAAACGCGTTTGAACATGATTAGCTCCCGGAAAGTTCGAGGCCAGCAAGCTAGGCCCCGAACGTGGGAGCGGGCGTGGAAACGCCCGTGGAATCGCGTGTGCGCTTAGTTGCGCAACTTCCGAGGTGTGGGCCTACCGGCCCACTCCAAATCGCGGGCCTACCGGCCCAACGCGATGGAATAGTCGATGTGCAGATCGCAGGGGGTCTTGCCCTGACGGCCGCGAACCCGCTCGCCTTTGCAGACGGTATGTCCGGCAGTGCCGCTTTGCCCTTGCTCGGCAATGTCGGCGACCGGCGCAGCCAGGTCGAACTCGCCATTGCAGCTGGCGTACGGACAGGGATAAACGAAATAGGCGCGCGCCGGAGGATGCAGCACGATGGACTGCGGTGCCGGGGGCTGCAGTGTTTCGTCGCTGAACGCGAAGTCGATGCGAATCGAGGCGAGCTGTGGGAACTGCACACGCAGCTCTTTGGCAGCCATGCGATTGCGCCGCTGTTTCTCGCGAAGGATATTGCGTGCCCCTTCGGGGCCTACTGTCGTGAATTTCATAAGTACCTGAATGCCGCGACCGGCGCGGATGGCGTTGCCGCCACCCGCACCGTCACGACTGATGTCTTACCGACGACCGTAGCCGCCGCCACCACCACCGCCACCGCCGCGGGGTTTGTCCTGCGCTTCGTTGACCTTGAGCGGGCGACCGCCAAAGTCCTGGCCGTTCAGCGCCTGCATGGCACGCTGAGCGTCGGCGCTCGACATTTCCACGAAACCGAAGCCGCGCGGCTGGCCCGTGTCACGGTCGTTCACCAGGGCGATCTTTTCGACCGTGCCGTGGGTAGCGAACAGGGCGCGCACCGAATCGTCGGTGGCGGAGAAGGGAAGATTTCCAACGTAAAGTTTGGTCAAGAGAATACTCACTGTGAAATGTAGATAGGCAGGGGAACCCTGCGAGACAGACTCTGGCCAAACGACGCGTCAGAAAGACGCGCAAGCCCAGGGACGGACAAGACGAGGAATCACAAGCCGGGCTGCAAGGTACAGGAAATACCGCCTTTCTGCCGGGGTTTCAGGCAGCCAGGTCGTGCCACGGCAGGGAGGCCTACAGGCGAATAAGGTAAGTGGCGCGACGGGGGCGAACCCCGACCGTCGAGCCCAATACCTTCACCCGGCTGCCCGGCTGGCGTGAGCTCGGCGTCTCAAGGCCTGGGTCACCATCGGCTGTGGGGCTCATCCCCGGGTCCGGAACCGAAGCGAACGTCGAGTACCCTGCTGCGGGTTCGGGCTCGCGCTTGCACGGAATTGGACGCTGCCAGCAGGATAGCCGCCATGGTGAAGCTCGATGACGCGCGCGTGAACAGGCTGTATTCCCCCTTCGAAGCCCGGAAACTCAAATGATTGGCGAGCTCGAAGAAGCATTCCTGCGCGCCTGTCCCTCTTTCGACGGACCGCTGAAGGCGTTGCGTGAAGATCACAAGGTGTTTGGCGCGGATCTCAAGCTTGAACTCGCGACGATGCTCGATGCTCTCGGCGCGCATCTCGGAGCCACCGCCAAGACGATTCCAAGTGATGCCATGGTCCAGGTGCTGAAAGTGGTGGAACGCGTGCTCTGCGATGGCAGCGAGCAGCAGAAATGGGCGGTCACACATTCCCTCATGCGGTCGCTGCAAAGCTCGATCCGCCAAGCCGGCAACAATACCGACGGCCTGATTCCACACCTCGGCCCATCGACCGCAATCTGGTGGAACGACCTCGCGCAGAACCCGCGCGCGGCCGAGGACTGGTAGCTAGAACCTCGCGAGCACCTCGCCGAAGATCCCGAGCGCATCCGCATAACCGCTGCGCATCGCGCCAAGACCCACGCGTAAATGTGGCGGCATCTCGAAGCAGTCCCCCGGCGCCGCCAACACTCCCGCCTTCGCCAGCATCTCGCACAGCGGACGCGAGTCGCGCCCGTCACGCAACCACGGGAAACACGTGGTGCCACCACCCGGAGGCGCCCAGCCCAGCACGCTGCGGTGTTCGTCCATGAATCCCGTGAACAAAGCAAGGTTGCCTCGCGCCGTTTGTTCGAGCCGGGAGATGATTTCCGGCGCGTGCGCCAGCGCATGCGCGCCGATTGCTTCGGTCAACGGCGAGCAGGAAATCGTGAAGTAACTGCGCAGGTCGAGCAGCGCCTCGCGCCGGCGCGCGTCGCGATCGATGAGCCAGCCGACGCGCAGTCCCGGAATCGACAGCGCCTTGGCGAAGTCGCCGAGCACGATCGTGTTGTGCAGCGCGGCTGCGCTCGGTGATGCCTGGCCGAAATACAGAGGGTGATACACCTCATCGACGATCAGCGGAATGCTTCGTCCCGCAAGTTCTTCGGCCAGCCTTCGCTGCTCTGCCGGCGCCATCACCGAGCCCGTCGGGTTGTGAGGCGTGTTCACGAACACCACGCGCGTGCTGGAATCCACCGCCGTCAGCACTCCCTCCGCGGTCTGCTCGAAACCCTGCTCCCGATCCAGCGTGTATTCGCGCACCGCCAGGCCCCAGGCGCGTGCCAGCACGGCCACGGCCGGGTACGCGGGCTTGGGAATCACGATGGAGCCGCCGGGCTCGGCGAACAGGCAGCTGAGCGCCACGATCGCCTCGGAGGCGCCCGTCATGACGAGCACGTCGTCGGGGTCGGCGCCGTGCAGCGCAGCGACGCGCTCGCGCAGTAGTTTGCTGCCCTGTGGTGGTGCGTAGGACAACGTGAGGTCGCCGAGTGTGTCGATGCGCCCGCCTCCCAATGACATGAGTTCGGCGAGAGTCCACAGCGGACCCGTGCTCGAGGCGATGTTGTAGCGAATCGGTGGCATCGCGAAATCGTGCGCTGCGAGCCAGGCGTCGAGCTTGAATGGGGGCGCTTTCATGGCGCTATGATCCCGCTGAGCCCGCGCCTTCACAATGCCGCCTCGATGCCGTTGGCGCGCAGGCGTATCTTGACTACATCGAATTTAAACGTTTGACCGAGGAAACGCATGGACCTGTCGCTCGACCGAAAGCTGGCGCTCGTCTCCGGCAGTACCGCCGGAATCGGCTATTCCATTGCCGAAACCCTTGCCCGGGAGGGCGCGCGCGTCATCCTCAATGGCCGCTCGCAAGCCGGCGTGGATGCGGCGTTGACGACGCTGCGCACGGCCACTAACAAGGATGCCGTCGGTTTCGCCGGTGATCTTTCGGACGCGGCGGCGGCCGAGGCGCTGGTGAACAAGCACCCCGGCATCGAGATCCTCGTGAACAACCTCGGCATTTTCGAGCCGAAGCCCTTCGAGGAAATCCCTGACGCGGACTGGCGGCGCTTCTTCGATGTAAACGTGCTGTCTGGCGCACGGCTCGCACGCCTCGTGCTGCCCGCCATGCGCCGTGCCAACTGGGGGCGCATCATTTTCATCTCCAGCGAGAGTGGCGTGCAGATACCCGCGGAAATGGTTCACTACGGCATGACCAAGGCGGCGCAGATCGCGATCGCCCGCGGCATCGCCGAATCCGCGGCCGGTACCGGCATCACGGTGAACAGCGTGCTGCCCGGGCCCACGAAGTCCCGCGGCGTTGGCGATTTCGTCGATGCGCTGGCGAAAGAACAGGGCAAGTCCGGCGCTGAGTTCGAGAAGGAATTCTTCGAACGCGTACGTCCCACCTCGCTGCTGAAACGCTTCAGCTCACCGCAGGAAATCGCGACGATGGTCGCGTACCTGGCGAGTCCGCTGTCGTCGGCGACGACGGGCGCCGCCCTGCGCGTTGACGGCGGCACCGTGAAGAGTGCGTTCTGATGACAATCCCGGGCCCCGAAAGTTGGGTGGGACACAAAGACGTCGACGCGCGCAACGTACACGCCTTCTGGTTCGGTAAATCACTCGATGAAATGCAGGGGTTTTTCTCGGGCGGTCGATCGATTCAGCGTGGCGATGAGCTGCTCTTCATGCCGCGGCGCGCGTTTCAGTTCTACATTTTCGCGTTCGCGCAGTACGTGATGTCGGAGGCGGCCGTCGGCGATGCGGACGGAGCCAGCGCCTTTCTCAGATTCCTCACCGGGCGCGAAGCAGGCGACCCGGGAAGCGTGGCGCAGATCTACGATCAATTGCAGCCTACGATCGAGTTCGTTGCCGAAAGCCAGGTTCGTTTTGGCGCGGCTCACAATTCTTACGGTGACTTCCGCGAAAAGGCGGCTGAGCTCGCGAAGCTGTGTGGCAAGGAATTCGAACCACCCGGGCCTCTGGACGAGATGCTCGACCGAACGGACGACGCGTGATGACCGACCACACCGATTACGAAGCTTTGCTCACAGTCGCGATTGCCGAGGCACGCCGTGGACTCGACGAAGGCGGCATACCCATCGGCGCCGCGCTGTTTCACAGCGACGGCAGGTTGTTAGGATGCGGCCACAACCGGCGCGTGCAGGAAGGCGACCCGTCGGTGCACGGTGAGACCGACGCCTTCCGCAAGGCCGGACGCCAACGCCGCTACCGCGACACCATCATGGTGACGACGCTCTCGCCTTGCTGGTACTGCAGCGGTCTGGTGGTGCAGTTCCAGATAGGGACGGTGGTGGTGGGCGAGTCGCGCACGTTTCAGGGCGGCATCGACTGGCTGCGCGAACGCGGCGTGAAGGTCATCGACATGGGGTCGTACGAATGCGAGAAGATTCTGCGCGACTACATCGCCGCGAATCCGGAAGTGTGGAACGAAGACATCGGCGAGTGACGCCGGGGCTCTCCGTCAGGCAGCGGGTTCGGCCGCGGGCTCGATGGTGTATTGGAGCGTCAGCTGGCAGGGCGTGCGACCGTTCTTGTCGCGAACCCGCTGGCCTCCGCATTTCTGGCTTCCATGTGAATGCGGCTCGTGGGAACGCGCCAGCTCGGCCACGGCGCCGGTGAGATCGAACTCGCCGTCGCAATCGGCATAGGGGCACGGAAACACGAAGTACGCCTGTGACGGCGGATGCATGACCAGGAGGTGCGGCGCGGGCGCGGAAACGTCCGGATCGGACTCCCGGAAATCGAATTCCAGCTTCAACGAAGCAAACTGCGGATACATGACGCGCAGGACCTGCGCAGTGGCGCGATCGCGGCGTTGCCGTTCGCGCAATTGATTGCGGCTGTTGGCGCTGGTGAATCTCACGGCGCCGCCTTGGGCTCCGGGGTGACATCGGGAGCCGGCGCGGCGGCATCGCCACCCGTCGCGGTTTGACCAGACCCGGGTTCGCCCGATTCAGGTTCGCCCGACACACGCGCCAGCTTCTTGGCCAGCTTTTCCTGCTGCCGGGCCTTGCGGGCGTTTTCCTTCTGGCGCTTCGCCTGGTTGTAGTTAGTCTTTGCCAAGGGAAAGGTCTCCGGAAATCTCGAATGAATCTACGATGCGGCCGCCGAGAGGAGCGTCAACTCGTGACAGGCAGCTGACGTGCCCGGATTTCTTCCGGGCACGAAGATGTTGAGACAGGAGTCGTCTCCATAGAGCATGCCCGCGGCCGTGCGCACGTGCGCGAACGGTCCCAGCATCACTGGGACATCGTTCGCACCCATGGAGAACCGCAGTTTCACCGGCCCTTCGCAGTCGAGCTCGCGGTGCATGCGGCCGCTCAGCTGCCAGCAACCGTCCACGCAACGTGCCACGAGATAGTTTTCCGGACCTCGCAGCGTTCCATCCGCGTGGAAGCGGAAGAACGTGGCAACGGTGAGCGTGGGAGCGTCACCTTTGATGGAGCGGAAGTTCAGTCGCAGCATGTAGCGGGTGGTTTCTCGATCAGCGCCGGTTGTACCCGCCGCCGCCGCCACCGCCGCCGCCGCGCGGCTTGTCCTGCGCTTCGTTGACCTTCAGCGGACGGCCGCCGAAATCGCGGCCGTTCAGCGTCTGCATGGCCTTCTGCGCGTCAGCATTCGCCATTTCGACGAAGCCGAATCCACGCGGTTGACCGGTGTCGCGGTCGTTGACGAGGGCAACTTTTTCGACATTGCCGTGCTCGGCGAATAACGCCCGCACAGAGTCTTCGGTGGCGGAGAAAGGAAGATTTCCAACGTAAAGTTTCATGGATGAGTCCCAATGAGCAGTGGACCTACGGAAAATCCCGTCGGTCGGTTCGCGAATGCTTTGAGGTGACAGACTCTGGCCGGTATTGCGTCTCGCGACGCGGGTCCAGGGACGGACAAGACGAAGGATCACAAGCCGGGTCTCAAGGTACCCCAAATGCATTAACCGCACGGGTCTAAATGGCCCTTGCATAGCCTTGGCGCGCCAAAATCCGCCCCCGAGGCCCCGCGCGCGGGGTTTTTTTCGCCCCTTCAGGCCACCCTGCTGAATCAGCGGCGCGTGATGGCGAATTCCAGGTACGCCGCGTCGACGGCCATGGTGCCATCGGACGCGCGATTGAATCCCGCCACCAGCTCGAGTAGCTCGGAGCGAAGCGCGCGTTTACGGTCGGCGTCGAGCGTCGCGAAGATCGCGGAGACGGGAAGATAGGCGGTGCGCAACTTGTCGACCCACTCCAGGGGGGAACGGCAGCGGAAGGTCACGTGTTTGGCCGCCAATTCGATATTTCCGTAAGCGCCAAACAATTCCTCGATGCGGTCTTCGGTGCCCCAGTCGCAGGGCATGGGCACGGCGGCGCCCTGCGGCGCATTCCGGCTCACGGTCTTCAGGAGCTGGCCGACGAAGCCGTCGGGAGTCCAGTTCGTCAGTCCCACCTGCCCGCCGCGCCGGCACACCCGGATCATTTCGGAGGCGGCGCGCTCCTGGTCGGAGGCGAACATTGCACCGAAGCAGGACAACACCGCGTCAAAGCTCTGGTCCTTGAAGGGCAACCCATCCACGTCGCCATCGACGATACGAACGCCCATGGATTCGGCCTCGAGCCTCTGCCTGCCGCGATGGAGCAGATCCGAGGCATGATCGATCGCGGTCACCTCGCACCAGCGGCGCGCTGCGGCGAGGGAGGCGTTGAAGTTGCCGGTGGCCACGTCGAGGACGATTGGGTCCTGGCATAAATTCACGGTTTCGCAGAGTTCCTCGCTTACCAACTGCAGCGCATTGCCGACGACGGCATAATCCATGCTCGCGTACGGCAATGGCCGCCGCGCGTTGACCGCCCGATGATCGATTCGTGGGGCATTTCTCGATAGAACTGCGTTCATGACATCCCTCTCCCATCCAGAATCCGCATTCAAAATTACGGGTCGCGCGTGGTAACGGGCGTGGGAAAGCCCGTGGAATCGCTCGACTTCCGGCTGCTCGGTCCGCTGCAGCTGTCGCGCGGCGGCGAGGCGCTGAAGCTGCCGTCGTCGCGCAAGGTGCGTGCGCTGCTCGGCTACCTGGTGCTGGCCAGCCGCCCGGTGGCGCGCTCGCAGGTGTGCGAGCTCCTGTGGGACGTGCCTAACGACCCGCGCGGCGAGTTGCGCTGGTGCCTCTCGAAGATCCGCGGTCTCATCGACGAGAAGGGCCGCAAGCGCGTCATCGCCGATGGAGCCACGATTCGCGTCGATCTCGCGGATTGCCGGGTCGACACACTCGAAGTCACGCGCGCGCCCGAACACGGCATCCAGAAGTTAGGCGTCGAACGGCAACAGGCGCTCGCGGCGAACTTCGCCGGCGAACTTCTCGAAGGCCTCGAGATCGCCCGCAGCCCGATGTTCGACGCGTGGATCACGGCCGAGCGCCGCCGCTTCCGTGGCATTCAGACAGTGCTGCTCGAGAACCTCGCCCGCGCGCTGCCGCACGAGGCCGCGGCTCCGTATATAGAAGAATGGCTCAGGCTCTCGCCTTTCGACCGCAACGCGCACGAACTGCTGCTCAGCTCTCTGGCGCGCCTGGGGCGCATCGCCGACGGCGAAGCCCATCTCGCCGCCGCCTGCAAACTATTCGAAGCCGACGGGCTCGACACGGCGCCATTGCGCGACCTGTGGCGCGGCACGCGCGAGAAACATGCGGCCCAGGCGCAGCCCGGGCCCGCGCTGAAACTGGTGAGTGCCAATCTGTCCGAAGTGCGCAGGTTCGCGCCCGATGCTCCCGCGTCCACGCGCCGTGCGTCCATTGCCGTGATGCCGTTTGTCGACCGCTCTTCCGAAACCGACAAGCGTGGCGGCGCGGGCGACGCCCTCGCCTACGACGTCATCACACGGCTGGCGAAGCTGCGCAGCATGTTCGTGATCGCCCAGGGCACCACCTTTGCGCTGCGCGATCGCGCCATCGGGCCCGACGAAGCCGGGCGCATGCTCAACGTGGATTACGTGGTCAGCGGCTCGGTACGGCGCAATGGCCGCAAATTTACCGTCAGCGCCGATCTCATCGAGACACGCACGGCGCGCATCGTGTGGGCCGAGGTCTTCGACGAAAAGATCGACGACGCGCTCGACGTGCTGGACGAGATCGGCAACCGCATCGTCGCGTCCGTGGCGCACGAAATCGAAATGGTGGAGCGCAACCGCGCGATCCTGAAGCCGCCGAATTCGCTCGATGCCTGGGAAGCACATCACCGCGGCCTGTGGCACATGTATCGTTTCAGCAAAGCGGACAACGAGCGGGCACGCCAGTTCTTTGCACAAGCGGTCGAGCTCGACCCCACTTTCGCACGCGCCTACGCCGGGCTGTCGTTCGCGCATTTCCAGAATGCGTTCCTCGGCTGGAAAAAAGCCGCACCCGAGATCGACCGGGCCTTCGATGCCGCCGGCAAGAGCCTGATGGTGGACGACCGCGATCCGGCTGCCCACTGGGCGATGGGCCGCGCGCTGTGGTTGCGCGGCACCCAGGACCAGGCCGTCACCGAACTGGAACGCGCCGTGGACCTCTCACCCAATTACGCCACGGCTCACTACACGCTGGCGTTCGTGCATGCGCAGACGGGCGATCCCCGCGCCGCCATTTCGTTTTCCGACCACTCGCGTCAACTGTCGCCGTTCGACCCGCTGCTGTTCGCGATGCTGGGGTGTCGCGCGATGAGCCTCGCCCGCCTTGGCCAGCACGACGAAGCCGCCGAATGGGCCATGAAAGCGGCGGCGCGCCCCAACGCACACCATCACATCATGGCTATCGCCGCGTTCACGCTGGGGCTCGCTGGACGAAGCGACGAAGCCAACGCGTACAAAGCCAGGATCCGCGAGCGCGTTCCTAACTACGCGCTCGCTGACTTCCTCGCCGCCTTCCGCATGGCGCCCGATGCGGCCGCCGTGTTTTCCACCGGCGCGAAAAAGATCGGCATCGCCTGAAGTGGGTTGCCCATGATTCCCGCAGCAGAACTCGCACTGTTCGCGCTGGCCGCGCTCATCATGGTGCTGACGCCAGGGCCCAACATGATCTATCGCGTGTCGCGCGGTGTTCATGGCGATCCCGCCGGCGTATGAAACCCTGAAATGGCTGGGCGCGGCCTACCTGCTGTGGCTGGCGTGGCAGGCCGTCCGGCCCGGCGCCCACCCCGAGTACGGGACGGTGCTGGGGCAAAGCATCACCCTGGGCAGGATCCAAACTCGTCCTGATAGTCTCGGCGGCCCGCCTGGCGGCCTGGTTCGCGAGAAACCCGCTCTGGCTCGGCGTTCAGCGTTGGATCATGGGTTTGGCGCTCGACTCCCGCCGCAACTGATCCGGATTGACCTTCCTTCGGTGGCTATGATTTATTGGCCACGTAAAGGGGGATTTATGAAAACGCTCGAGCGCCTCGTCATCATCACCTTGTTAGGCTACGCGTCCGTCGCCGGCGCGCAGATCAGCATGCCGAATCCACAGTCGCCTGGCGCCTCGATGCAGAGCGCAGTCCGCATCGTCGCCACCAGCGATCTCATGGTGGATCGCACCATCAAGCGCTGGCTGAAAACCCACTACCCGGGCTGGGATGCGGAACCCCATGAGTTCCAGGAGCTGGGGACGGATCGTTTTGCGGTGGTCTACATCACCTCGCCGGACAACCCGGGACGCCGCGTGTATTTCCGCGTCCAGAAGACACAGAACGATGAAGACAGCTCGGGATTTCCGCCCCTCTGACAACCTTGTTGCGATGCGATTGGAATACGTCGGCGCAATCTGATAGCTAGTGCATGCCGGGCGGGTACATACTCCGCGCGCTCCTGACTCAACGTCCATGTCGAGGTAGCCAGCATGTCCACCGAAAACCCGTACGCGCAATATCACGTCGTAAAGAAGGGTGACACGCTCTCGAAGATCGCCGAGGAATACTACGGCGACAAGATGCTCTATCCGAAAATCTTCGAAGCGAACCAGGATGTCCTCCAGGACCCTAACAAGATAAAGCCCGGTCAAAAGCTGCGGATTCCCTGATCCACCCGTACTTCGAGGAGAGCCGAATGCGTATTGCCAATCTGTTCGTGGCGCTTGCCGCCACCACCGTGATGCTGGTCGGCTGCGCCAGCCAGAAAGAACCCGCCGAAAAGGCCGTGGCTCAGGTCGAATCCGCGGTGGCTGAATTCCGCGCGGATGCCGAGAAATACGCCGCAGACGAGCTGCAAAAGGTCGATGCCTCGATCGGCAAGCTCAAGGCCAGCCTCGCCAACAAAGACTACAGCATGGTCGTGAAGGCGGTTCCGTCGCTCAACTCGACGATCGCTACGCTCAAACAGTCGGTCGCCTCCAAGAAAGCCGACGCCGAGTCCATGCTGGCGGCAGCGCAGGCGGAGTGGAGCGATATCACTGCCAAGGTGCCGCAGATGGTGGAAGCCATTCAGAGCCGCGTCGACACGCTGGGCAAGTCCCGCAAGCTGCCGGCCAATCTGGACAAGGCCACCTGGGAAACGGTGAAGACCGACTTCGAAACCATGAAAACCGAGTGGACCGATGCCTCCACCCAGTTCGCCTCCGGCGAGGCCGATGCGGCAGTTCGCAAGGCACGCGAAGTGAAAGCCAAGGGCGAAGAAATCCTCAGCAAACTCGGCATGTCGCCGAGCTGAACGTGACTACTTAAGATCGATACGCCCGACGATGACGCGCGTGACGCGCGCCGGTACGGAAAGCTCCAGCGGCAGGAAGTAGTCGGTCCACTCGCGCGGCACGATGTAGAACACACGCAGGCCGGGCTTCTGGAAATAGCTCGCTTTCCAGGTGTTGAGCATCGCCTCCGCCTCATCGGCGAAAAGGCCCTGAGCGATCAGGGCCTTTTTTATTGAGCCACGCAATGGCGCGGCGTCGGTGTAGTCAGCCGCGGAAAAGCGCTTGAGACGCGCCAGTTCCTTGCCCGCGCCTTCCTGCTTCAACTTGACGGCCGGCTGGGTACGAAATGCGATCGAGCCATCCGCGCGCACGTCGGCAAACCAGATGTTCGGGATGATCGCTTGGGCGGATTCGAGCCAGGCGAGATTGTCAGGCGTGGCGAGTTGAAGCTGGCCGCGTGTGAGTTTCGTCTTCAGCAGCGCATCGAGATGCGCGACGCCGCGATAGAACAGGTACTGCTCGCCCTCACCGGCTTCCGGATTGAACACGCTGACGGAGTTGACCTCTCGCGGCGCCAGCCAGACTTCGCTGTCGGTGAGCGGCGCGACCACCGTGTCGTGAAGCCGCAGACCTTTCCATTTCAGCGTACCGATCACGTAGTTGTTGAGCACATCGCCATTCCACTCGGCGAGGATCCCGGCCCTCAACTTGTTTGACACCCGATCGGTGTCCACGCCCACGGACGCCCCGGCGTCGGGGTAGAACTCGTTGAGGACTCCCCCGCGAAACCTGACAGTGATATCGATCGGCGCCGTGTACTTCTGGTTTGGCGGCGGGTGGAAGTAGATCACCGGCGTCTCGAGGCGCATGTTCACGTCGGGCCGCCCGGGGACGTTGGGCCGTTTGCCGGTGAAGCGCTTCACGTCGTAGCGGGTGGTTTCCGGTTCGTAGCGATGCACGAACTTCGGCAGAACGTCCGCCTCGTCGATGCGATTGAGTTCGCCGGCGGCGGTGCCATCTGCAGCGTGGATAGTGGTGATGGTGCCCCACTCGTGGACCACCAGATCGGCAGCCTGGGCCGCACCGAGCAGCGCCAGCAGACTGGCTCCAAACAAGTGTTGTTTGCGCATTGCGGGTCATTCTCCGCTTCGGCGGGAGTCTGTTGTGACTATTCGCCCTGCCCGAAGTTCAGGTGGGCCGGGCAGAACCCGCCATCATGCGTTTGCGCACCAACGCTTGGCGCGCTTCCCATTCGTTTTCCGGCTCCATCTGCACGATGAATTCCGACTGACCACCCGAGTGCGTCGCGACGGGCACGCCGTCGCGATACAGGACCCGGTTCTTGGCGAGTGCCGGCACGCGTGCGCCAGGCGTGATGATCCCGGTGAGATTCAGCGGATCGGCGGCGCTCAAGGAAACGAAATCCCCTTTCGCCTCCTGCCGGCGGACCGCGCGCATGGACGATACGGCATCCGACAATGCGAACTGCTCGCCGCTCATGCCGGCGACGAAGCGGCCGCCGCGGATTTTTCCCTGCGCTTCGAGCCGGCGGAACACACGCAGCAGCGCATGCCAGGGCGGCAGCCAGTCGGCCTCGCGCTCCAGCAGCTTGCGGAACACCACGCCATAACGGCGCAGCAGAATTTCGGCCACCTGTTCGATCGCCTCGGCATCGTTGCGCGTGGCGCCCTTGCGAATGAGGCTCCAGCGGCCTGAATCTTCGAGGCCAAACAAGGCGACGCGGCGGCGGCGTGCCACGAGCTGGCGCCGCTTGTCGCTCGGGATCAGCAGCGCGCGAAGCCCGGAGTAGCTGTCGGCGTTGACCAGGCCCGCGGACACCAGCTCGCCCAGCGCCGTTTCCGCCTGCGAGCGCAGCAGGCTGGTGCCACTGACCAGGTCGTCAAAAAACGATGCACCGT
The DNA here is from genome assembly GCA_035760205.1 of Steroidobacteraceae bacterium. Taxonomy (GTDB): domain Bacteria; phylum Pseudomonadota; class Gammaproteobacteria; order Steroidobacterales; family Steroidobacteraceae; genus CADEED01. The sequence goes on from DASTTJ010000073.1 coordinate 13,783, forward strand.
GCGTACTGAAGTAGTCGAACAGCGCGCGAGCGCCATGCGAAAGCTGAATCTCCTCGCGCGGCGCGGCGGCCAGCGAGTGCCACAACGACCAGTTCCTGCGAGTCACGAGCGCGATGGGCGTGGTGCGCACGGGCGCGGCGCCCGCGGACTTGGCGGGTGTGAGCCGCGCCCACAACGCCCGTCCCGACAGGCACAGGCTATCCAGCCAATGCGGGTCGTATTCATTGAGACGCGCGGCGAGCACTTCGCTTTCCCACGCCGCGGCGGGAATTTCGTAACCCTCGAGCTGCGACACTACGGCCGCGAGGCTTTCAACGCCTTCGGGTTTCGGCAGGCGCGTGACGCCTTGCCATTCGAGCAGGAAGCGCATGAAGTCCGCGCCCGACACGGGCTCGATCTCCGCCCGCAGCGTCTTGATGGTGTAGCGATGAATTCGCGCCAGCAGACGCCGCTCGCACCATTCGAGCGTGGCGTCACCCTGCTGCACCGCTTCCGGCGCGCTGGCCTCTTCGGTAAAGCGGCCGCGAAGCACGAAGCCCTCGCCTTCGAGTTCGATGAGCGCGATGTTGATTTCGGAAAGGCCGAGGCCCAGCGTCTTCGCCATGACACGCGAGGTGATCGGCCCCACGCTCTGCAGCCGGCCGCGCACGAGATCGGTGATCGCCTCCTCGCGATGCCAGATTCTCTCGGCTTTTTCCGCGGGCGGCGCAACGTGTGGATCGAGCCGACCTTGTGGATAGACGGCCTGTATCAGTGGCAGGCACTCGGCGCATACCCAGAAGATGTGAGTGGCCGTGTGCATGCGGGTCGCGCGCCGCGCGTGAATGAGTTGATCGAGGTGAGCGGTCCAGCCTGCACTCGTGCCCTCCTGCCCGGTGATCACCCCCGTTGCGTGCATGGCGTCGTGCAACTCGTCGGGGTTCGTGACTTCCGGCCAAGCCTGTTCGCGGACCATAGCGATTGCCGCGGGATCGAGCTTGCCAATATCCGCCGCGGTTTCCGGATCGAGCCAGCGACGCTGCGATACCGCGAGCGTGCGCCGCTCTTCGAGTGGCGCGTCGTCGAGGAAGGCATAAGGTCTCGCCGTCAGGATTTCCGCGGCCAGCGGCGAGGGCTCGATCAGATCCTTGGCGATCACCTTGATTGCGCCCGTCTCGAGCCCGATCAATAGATTTCGCAGGCCGTCGATGTCCATTGCGTCGTGCAGGCAGTCCTGCAGTGTCTGCGTGACGAGCGGGTGATCGGGAATCTCGCGCGGCCCCGAAAGATTTTCGGCGCAGGCGATCTGGTCGGGGAACAGCACCGCGATCAGATCTTCGGACGCCATGCGCTGTATCTGCGGCGGCGTCCGCTTGCCGCCGGAGCTGCGGCGGATGGCGAGCGAGATGCTGGCGTTCCAGCGCCAGCGCGCGGTGAACATCGGCGAGTCGAGCATGGCCTGGATCAGCGTGTCTTCCACGGTCTTGCTGTTGAGGAAACGCGCCACACTTCCGAGCTCGAAGCTGTGCGTTTCACCCAGCGACAACACGATGGCATCTTCGGTGGCCGCAGCCTGCAGCTCGAAGTTGAAGGTGCGGCAGAATTTCTTGCGCAGCGACAGACCGAACGCGCGATTGACGCGCGCACCGAAAGGCGCGTGGATGATGAGCTGCTGGCCGCCGGATTCGTCGAAGAAGCGCTCGAATATCAGAGTGTTCCGCTTCGGCAACTCGCCGAGCACGGCTTTCGCCGCGGCGAGATACTCGACCATCTGCTGGGCTGCCGGACGTGGCAGGTGGTAGCGCTCGATGACGATGTCGATGGCGCGAGCGAGAGACTCGGCCGTCACTTCAGGCACAAGAGCTTCGATGTCGGCGCGCAGCCGGGATACCGATTCCGAAAGTTCGTCGGTGCGCGCGGGCGCTTCGCCTAACCAGAAAGGAATGCTCGGTGGCTGACCCTTCGCGTCTTCCACGCGGACGCGGCCGGCTTCGACACGCAGTATACGGTACGAAGTATTGCCGAGCTGGAACACATCGCCTGCCAGGCTTTCAATGGCGAAGTCTTCGTTCAGCGTGCCGACAAAAATGCCAGCGGGCTCCAGGATCACCTGGTAGTCGGCGTTGTCGGGAATGGCGCCGCCGCAGGTGATGGCCGTGAGCCGCGCGCCCTTGCGCGCGCGCAAGCGTTGGTTCACCGCGTCGCGATGCAGATAGGTGCCGCGGCGGCCGCGTTTGGTGTCGATGCCTTCGGCGAGCATGCGCACGACGGCGTCGAAGTCTTTCCGGTCGAGGTTGCGGTACGAGTACGCGCTGCGTACGAGCCCGAAGAGCTCGTCTTCGCCGTATTCGAGCGCGGAGACTTCGGCCACGATCTGCTGCGAGAGCACGTCGAGTGGGTGTTCGGGAATGCGCAGCCGGTCGAGCTCGCCGCGGCGCACGGAATCGAGCAGCGCCACGCAGTCGATGAGTTCATCGCGGCTGCTCGGAAAGATGCGGCCCTTCGGCACGCCGCCCACCGAGTGATTGGCGCGGCCGACGCGCTGCAGGAATACGGAGATGCTGCGCGGAGTGCCGAGCTGGCAAACCAGCTCCACATCGCCGATGTCGATGCCGAGCTCGAGCGAGGCGGTGGCCACCATCACTTTGAGCTTGCCAGCCTTGAGCCGCTGTTCGGCGTCGAAGCGGGTTTCCTTGGAGAGGCTGCCGTGGTGGGCGGCGACGTTTTCTTCACCGATGCGCTCGGCCAGGTGGCGGGAGACACGCTCCACCATGCGGCGCGTGTTGGCGAATACCAGCGTGGTGTGGTGCTCTTCGATGAGCTTCGCGATCTGGTCGTAGACTGTCGCCCACACCTCTCCCGACATCACTGCCTCGAGCGGCGCTGCCGGCATCACCAGATTGATGTCGCGATCGCGGACGTGGCCTGAGTTGACGATGCGGGTGGCGGTGCCGGGCACCAAAAGCCGTAGTTCGCCGGGTGACTCCAGATCCAGTGACGCCTGTCTGCCGGGCGAACTACGGCTTTTGGTGCCCGGCACCGCCTGACCCACCAGGAACTTCGCGACCTCTTCGATGGGCTTCTGCGTCGCGGACAAACCGATGCGCTGGATGGGCTGCGTGGCGTTGGCGGCAAGCCGCGCCAGCGTCAGTGTCAGATGCGCGCCGCGCTTGGACTGCGCCACCGCGTGGATTTCGTCGACGATGACCGTGCGCACGCTCGCGAGCATCTCGCGGCCCAAGGCGCTGGTCAGAAGTAGATAGAGGGATTCGGGCGTGGTCACCAGAATGTGCGGCGGGGTGCGGCGCATGGCCGCGCGCTCGGTCTGCGAGGTGTCGCCGGTGCGGACCGCCGCGCGAATTTCCGGCGCACACGAGCCCAGCTTCAGCATCTCGGCCGAGACTCCCGCCAGCGGCTGCTCGAGATTGCGCTGGATGTCGTTCGACAGCGCCTTCAAAGGCGACACATAGACGACACGCGTGACATCTCTCAGGCGCCCTTCCGCACCCTCCCGAGCCAGCGAATCGATGGCGGCGAGAAACGCGGCGAGCGTCTTGCCCGAGCCGGTCGGAGCTGCGATCAGCGCGTGTTGGCCGCTGGCGATCGCCGGCCACGCTTCAAGCTGCGCCGGCGTGGCGCCACCGGGAAACGCGCCGGAGAACCACGTCTGTACGGCGGGGTGAAACTGGGGGAGTGGCATGGATGGCACTTTATATAGAGGCACCGGATCGATCCATCCAGCACGGGCGAGTCGACCCCCCTGTATGGCGCCAAAGTCCAGGCAGTAAATCGAACGAAATCCGCCAGATAGGGCCTAGCCGCCCTGCTCCGCCTGAGTGGCGATGATCAGCTCGGCCTTGTCGCGCACCAAACCCGCCGACTCGCCGGTTTCCAGAAGCGTCTTGAGGTCGCACAGCACGATCGCAAAACCCTCCACCGTATTGGTGGCCTGCGCCAACGTATCGCCACCTTCGAATCCACCGACTTCGATGCTGACGCGCGTGCCGGACCCGGCGAAGGCGTCAAAGGTCAGGTCCACGTGAAGGCCATCGTCCCAGTCGAACGCCAGATGATGTGGCGATTCGAAGCGCGTGACCGCCACCCTGGCCGTGGCACCGGGCACCATGAAAGTCCATTGAACACGCGCGCCCGGCGACAGCGGCCCACTCGCATCGCTCAGCCAGAATTTGCGCAGCTGTTGGGGATTCACGAACGCGGCGAACACTTCACCGGGCGGACGGCGGATGAACATGCTCGCGTGGACTTTCTGGTTGTTCATGCGGGAGATTGAAGCACTGTCGCTATCGAGTTCGCGTAGGCGAATGCCGGAAGTGCCTGCCCGCGCCGCGCCCAAAACGTGGGAAATACGTGGGAAATACGTGGGAATAGTAAGGTCATCCCGCACCCTCTCACCGCGCCGTTTCCCGTGGCACACTGTGTCATGTCCGAGGGAGACCAGATAACTACCGAGGTGTACTCCACTGCCGACCTGTCGCCGGCGCAGTGGGACGAAATCTGGACACTCACCGAAGAGTTCTTCGACGTCGAGCGGTATTACGCCGAAGCGGAGCTGCGCCAGCGCCAGAGCATTGCGATGTTCCGCATGAACGACTCCCTGTTAGGCATGGCGGCCATCGACGTGTGTCCGATCGAGTTCCGCGGGCGCAAGGTCATCGTGATCTGCACCCCGCACGTGCTCATCCGCGAAGCGTGGCGCGGCCGCAACCTTCTGCAGAAGCTCGGCGCCCGCACCTTCCTCGCCACCCGCATTCGTCATCCGTTTCGCCCTATCTACTGGTTCTTCAGCACGTTCAGCTACAAGAGTTTCCTGCTGCTGCCACGCAACTTCCGCCAGTTCTGGCCTCGTCATGACGAATCCACGCCAGAGCCGCGCGCCGCACTCATCGACCAGGTGGCGATGCAGTTGTACGGGCCCGCGTGGCGCCCGGCGCGCGGAATCGTCGTGCGATCAGGCCAGAAGCGCATGCGCTCCACCGCTGCGCCGCTGGTCCTGGGCCCGGGGTCCGATCCTGTGCTGGAATTCTTCGCGCGCGCCAACCCGGGACACGCGGAGGGCGACATGCTGGTGTGCCTGTGCCCGCTGACGCTGTCGAACTGGCTCAGCCTCGCCCGCAAAGCGCTGCGGCGCCTGCGGCGGGCGGGGATGCATTGACGGCAACCGCGACTCGCGCGAATCTCTGCCGGGGCCACAGCAACCGGGAGAACCCAGATGAAAAACATCACCACAGCCTGCGTCGCAGTCGCCTTCGTCTTGTTAGCCGGGTGCCGGTCGGCCACCACGCCCGCGCCCACGCCGAATTCACCGGGCCCCACCAATTTCAAGTACGGCCGGGGCGATGGGCAAACCATGGCCTCCGCCGTCGAGATCCGCACGCGCAGCGAGACCGATGGCGGCAACATGATCCGCAACTGGATCAGGCAGCGTTATCCCGGCTATGTCATCCACCAGCAGGAACTCATCGAGCAGCGCGACAAGGCGTTCAACATGATCACCATCATCGGGCCGAACAACACCCCGCAAAACGTCTACTTCGACATCTCGACCTACTACCGCCGCATCGGCAACGAAAACTTCCCCAAGCCACTGGGCTGACAGCCACTTCATGTTCGACATACGCCAAGACGACATCGAGATGATCCTGCGGTTGCTGGCCGCGCTCGGTGCCGGTGCGCTCATCGGCTACGAACGTTCTTTTCATGGCCGGCCCGCGGGCCTGCGCACGCATGTGCTGGTGTGCCTCGCCTCCGCGCTGCTGATGCTGGTCACGGTGTACGAAGACCACTGGGTACGCAGCCAGGGTGAGGCGCGGCTCGACCCCACGCGTATGGCCCAGGGAATCATGACGGGCATCGGCTTTCTCGGCGCCGGTGTCATCGTCAAGGAAGGACTTAACGTGCGCGGCCTCACCACCGCGGCTTCCATCTGGATTACGGCGGCGATCGGCGTTCTCGCCGGCGTCGGGCTGTACCTGCCGCTGGTGGTGTCCGTCATCCTCACGCTCGCGGTGCTCTCGGTGTTCCGCTGGATCGAGATGCGCGTGCCCACGCAGGCGTATTTCAATTTCGACGTGAAGTACGAAAACGACGGCAATCTGTCGGAGAAGGACATGCGCGCGCTCATCCAGCAGCACAAGTTCAGCATCGCCAATTTCAGCTATCGGCTGGATTCCGAAGGGCGCGTGCTCCGGCACAGTATGACTCTGCAGACCACGGACCGCGGTGCGGCCTCGCGCCTCGCGCACACGCTCAAGGAAAATCCGACGGTGCTCGAGTTCCGAATATCACCCACGGGCGATTAAGCCAGGCATGCCGGGGAGGCGCCATGGACACACCACCGACCTACCACGAAGGCATGCGCGAACTTCAGGATCTGCGGGAAACGCGCGCACTCGCCGACCGGCTCGAAAAAGTCACGATGCGGACCTCGTTCACCGAGGAAGACCAGGCGTTCATCCGGCGATGCCGCATGTTCTTCCTCGCCACCGCGGACACACACGGCCAGCCTGACTGTTCGTACAAGGGCGGCCTTCCGGGATTCGTGCGCGTGCTCGACGACCGGACGCTGGCCATTCCCGACTACGACGGCAACGGTCAATACCGAAGCTGGGGCAACGCACGGGTAAACGCGCAGGTAGGACTGTTGTTCGTCGATTTCGAGACGCCGAAACGCCTGCGGGTGAACGGCACCGCGATAGTTAGTCACGAAGACCCGATGCTGGCGGAGTGTCCGGGCGCGGTGCTGCTGATCCGCGTGACGGCGCATCGTATTTTTCCCAACTGTCCGCGCTACATCCACAGGATGCAGTTGATCGAAGAATCGGTCTATTCCCCACGACCGGAGTACACGCCACCGATACCTGCATGGAAGACCTTCGACGTTTTCCGGGACGCGCTGCCGCCGCGCGACCGCGCTTCGGAATCCACTGACAAGCCTTGAGTTGTTTGTCCTGCAGTTCGCCGCACGGTGGCGCGTCAACATTCAAACATGAACAAGACAGTCATCATGGCGCTCGCGGCGCTGGCGCTGGCCGCCTGCGAAACCCCCAATGGTGCGGGAACCGGTTCTGGCAACGTGCGAGGCACGCAGAAGCCGGTGGCATTCACCTGGGAAAGCGACGACAGCAATTCCGGCAACATCACCGCGACATTCGGCACGGGCCGGGTGTTCAAAGGTGAATACGTGCAGATTTCGCGCGACATCCGCGGCGACAATCTCGAACCGCTCTGGGATGGCTGGGACCGGCCACGCAACAAGAATGCCTGGCGCTACTGGAATGCGAGCTCACGTTCGGAATTCGTACGCGAAAACGATGGCCGCGTGCTCGCCAACCTGCACTCCGCGAATGGCGAATACATGCGCTGCCGGTTCACGTTGATCAGCCCGCAGCGCGGCATGGCAGGCGGGGGCGAGGGCCGCTGCCAGCTCTCCGAGTCGGGGAAAGAAATCAACGCGGAGTTTGCGCGGCAGTCTTGATACGCTCCGCAGGGAGTGCCGCAAGACTTTAGCCAAACAAAGCAGACGAAGATGCTGGCGTGGACCGCGGCGGCGGCGTTCTCCGCCTCGTGGTTCCTGCCGGTTCTACCGGACGTTCCCGGGTGGATGGCCTTTCGTTACGCCCTCGCGCCGCTGGTGCCCTTCCGCGACGCGGGCTCGATCGCCTGGGACGAATCCGCACCGCAGGTCATGAGCGCGCTCACCAATGTGGTGTTCGTCATCCTGTTTGCGCTGTGGATATCGAAGCAGACGGTGCGGCCTGGCCTGTTCGTCCGCATCGCAATCGCCTGCTTCGTCATGAATCTCTACTGGTTCGTGAAAGCGTGGCGCGAGCATGGCCTCAACGACCTGCTCTATGGTTACTACGTTTGGCAGGCGGCCTTCGCGCTGTTACTTGCCATGGCCTCGATCATCGCCTACGCAAGCCGTCGAACATCGACCACACCCACGGACGGCACGCCATCATGAGCGCCACGCTGCGCTTCTCACGCACCGGCAGGTGACGGTCGAGGTCTGCGAGCTCATTGAAGTCCGCGGTCAGCTTTGCCAATTTTCGCTGCAACACCATGCGAGAGGCTTCGGACAGTTCCGCCGACCGGAAATGCAGCACTTCGTCCTGCGCCTGGAAACCTGAGCGCATGAACTCCTCGCGCACCTGCTGTTCGTAAGTCCGGCGGATGGGCCCATCCTCGCGCCACGAGATCGGCGAGTGGACGCGCAGCCGCGCGCCCAGGCGTGCCCGCAATTCCACCAGGTGCAGGTTGTCGAGTTTCACCAGCCACCGGCGCAATTGTTTCTCGTCGGCACCGAGTTCTGCCGCCACTTCGCGCGGTGTGTGTCCGTTGGTCAGGAGATAGAAGCAGGCTAACAACTGCGGATCCGAGGCCAGCGCGGTTTCCTGGACTGCGCTCAACGTGCTGGCGGTTTCCGCCGGCCCCGATGACACCGGCCGGATCAGCTCTTCGAGGGAGATGCCGGTGGCTTCGCAGATGCGCTCCAGTCGTGGCAGCGACAGCGAGCCACGCGAGAGGATGCGTTTGACCGAAGGCTCGCTCAGCGAGATGCGCATTGCGAGCATGGAATAGGTGATGCCGCGCGAACGCAGCGCGCGCTTGAGCGCGACGATGATGCGATTGGTGTCTCCCATGGCGGAGGATTGTGCCGGAAATGTCGCCGTCTGGCGCCGGCACTCCAGGTATCGCTATCCGATACCAGATTTCCGGGTATTGCTTCGGGTGTGTGACTGGGGGAGCTTGGGTCCCATGCATACCGTCACCCGTCCGGTTCGCAGGATCCCAGGCCCGACCTGGGTGAATGACATGCATTCGGTGCTCAATCACACCGCGGTCAGTCGCATCGTCGAGCCGCAGTGGGTCGGCGACGTCGCTGAGGCGGTGGCAAGGGCGCATCGGCAAGGCGAGCCGCTCGCCATCTGCGGCGCGCGCCACGCCATGGGCGGCCAGCAATTCCTCACCGGCGGCATGCTGATCGACATGCGCCGGCTCAATCACGTGCGCTGGTTCGATCGCGGTCAGGCGCTCATGGAAGTGGAAGCAGGCATCACCTGGCCGGACCTCATTCGCGGCTACCTCGCGCTGCAACGTGGCGCCGGCCCGTCATTCGGCATACGCCAGAAGCAGACCGGCGCCGACCGCCTGACACTGGGCGGGGCAGTGTCGGCCAATATTCACGGCCGAGGTCTCACCGCCCAGCCGTTCATCGCTGACATTGAAGCTCTGGAAGTGGTCACGGCCACTGGAGATGTCATTCGCTGCAACCGCGCTCGGGATGCCGAGATTTTTCGCCACGTGGTGGGCGGCTATGGACTCTTTGGCGTCGTCACGGCCGTGACGCTGCGGCTGGTGCCGCGCGTAAAAGTGAAGCGCTGCGTGGCGCTCCTGGAAATCGATTCACTCATCGACGCATTCGACGAACGCATCGCGGCCGGCCATCTGTACGGCGACTTCCAGTTCGCGACTTCGCCGGATAGCCCGGAATTCCTGCGCGCGGGGGTGCTATCCAGCTACCGGCCCGTGGCCGATGTCCGGCCGATACCGAAGGATCAACTGCGGCTGTCGCAAGACGATTGGAGCCAGTTGTTGACTCTGGCTCACAGCGACAAGCGTGCGGCGTTCGAGATGTTCTCCAAGTTTTACCTGGCGACTCACGGGCAGCTTTACTGGAGCGATACGCACCAGCTCAATCTGTATCTCGAGGACTATCACGGCGCACTCGATCACCGCCTCGGCTCCGCCGTTCGCGGCAGCGAGATGATCACCGAACTCTACGTGCCGCGCGCGGCGTTGATCGCATTCATGAACAATGTGCGCCGCGACTTCCGGCTGAACGGCGTCGATTTCATTTACGGGACCATCCGGCTCATCGAAGCGGAGAAAGAAACCGCGCTGCCGTGGGCGCGCAAGAACTACGCTTGCGTGATATTCAACCTGCACATCGATCACCGTCGTGAGGATGTGGTGCGCGCCGCCGAGCACTTTCGCCGATTGATTGACCTTTCCTTGCGGCATGGCGGAAGCTATTTTCTCACCTATCACCGCTTCGCGAACGCCGCGCAAGTCGAGGCCGCGCATCCCTCGATCCGGCAGTTCCTGGCTGCGAAGCGCAGGCTCGATCCTGGAGAAGTCTTTCAGAGCGACTGGTATCGCCACATGTCGGGCCTGTTCGCATGACAAGCGCGGCGGCCCAGCGCGCCCGCTCCGCCGCGGCATTGTTGTGGAGCTGCGTCGCGTTGTTCGCGGCGCGTGTCATTGGCCAGATCGAAACCTTGTTAGTCGCGCCGGACTGGTTGCCGGACATGGACGCCTGGTACTCAGGGTTGCTGCCCTACCCGGTACTGCTGCCGGCGCAAATCGCCATTCTCATGCTGATGTCAGTGGTGGCCTGGAACCGGCGCGTGCGCAGCGGCAGCTTCGCTCGCTCGCATCCGCGCACGGCACAAGCGCTGCGCACGCTGGCGGGACTCTATTTCGGCGTGATGGCCGTACGGCTCGCCATGAACCTCAATGCGAACGGTGCGGACTTCTGGCACGAAGGCGCAATCCCCGTGGCTTTCCACTGGGTGCTGGCGCTTTTCGTTCTGGTGAGCGGCCGAAAATCAGAGACGGACGTAGGCGCCCGGATTGAAGCCCAGCACCGCCATCAGCACGATGAAGCCGACGACATACCCTACGGCGACATGCCAGCCATGCCGAAGCCACTGGCCTGCGGACCTGGCTTCGGTGAATTGGTGGGACACCGCGACGCCCGCTGACGAGCCGAACCAGATCATCGAGCCGCCGAAGCCCACGGCATAGGCGAGCGCGCCCCAATCGTAACCACCCTGCTCCAGCGCAAGTTCGGTCAGGGGGATGTTGTCGAACACCGCCGAGACGAATCCCAAGCCGAAGGTCGTCAGGGCGGAAGGCGGCAGCAATTCCTCAACGGGCATCATGGACGCCGACAACACGAGAGAGACCAGGAATATGCCGCCCGTGACGGCCGGCGGCACGGCTTTCCAGTCCGGACGTCGCCAGGGAGTCACCAGCAGGATTATTCCGATGACCGTGGCGCCGATGTAAGGAAAAGCGCGAGCCTGCTCCGGCGGCAACCGGTTGGCGTGGATGTCGGCTGCAATGGCAGCGACGAGGATGAGCATGACGATGATGACTCGCGCCCAGTCAACTTGAATGTGCAAGGCCGGATCCTTAGCGATCGGCGAGTGGCGTTGCTGCTGGCGCGCGGCCGGAATCGCGAACACGAAGAACGCGGCGACCGACGCCACGTACGCATGCAGGACCTCGCGCGGTGGCACGCCGTCCAGCCACATCATCGTGGTGGTGGTATCACCCATCACGCTGCCGGCGCCGCCGGCATTGGAAGCGGCCACGAGCGCCGCGAGAAATCCGATGTGCAGCTTGTGGCGGTAAACCGCACCCGCCACCGTGGACCCAATGATGGCAGCGGCAATGTTGTCGAGGAACACCGAGAGCAGGAACACCAGCGCCAGCAGCATGAGGCCGCTCTTCCAGTCGTCCGGCAGCATGCGCGGCATCAGGCGCGGCACATGGCTCTCTTCGAAATGCCGCGACAGCAACGCGAAGCCCACCAGTAGCGCGAACAGGTTGGCGAGGTTCACCCATTCTTCGACGAGATGAAACCACAGCCCGAGCGGGCCCGGCTGGCCGTAGAAGTCGGCGAAAAGCACCTTGTATGCCGTGATCGCGAGAAGTCCCACGAGCGCGACCCGCATCGGGTGGCGATGAAACACGGCGACGCCCAGCAATGTCAGTCCGAATAGGACGAACTCGACCGGGATGCTCACTGCGAACGGGGTGCGTGCGCCGCGATCACGCCCGCGTTCACGGCATCGGCCATCGCTGCGATGTCGGGCGCGAGATAGTGATCGATGTCGTAGTGCGGCACGCGCGAGCGGATCTCGCGCATCACTCGCTGCAACTTCTCCGAGGTGAGATGCGGCGCGCGCAGGTCCACGCCCTGCGCCGCTGCCAGCAATTCGATGGCCAGGATGATGGCGGTGTTCTCGGCGAGGTCGCCGAGTTTACGGGCCGCGAACGTGGCCATGGACACGTGATCTTCCTGGTTTGCGGAAGTCGGCAGCGAATCGACGCTGGCCGGATGCGCGAGCAGTTTGTTCTCGGAGGCGAGCGCTGCGGCGGTGACGTGGGCGATCATGAATCCGGAATTCACACCGCCGTCGCGCACGAGGAACGGCGGCAATCCCGAGAGTGTGGCATCGATGAGCAACGCAATGCGGCGTTCGGACAATGCGCCGATCTCGGCCACCGCCAGCGCGAGATTGTCCGCGGCGAAGGCCACCGGCTCGGCGTGAAAGTTGCCACCCGAGAGCACTTCGGCCGAGTCCGCGTTATCGCTCGCAAAGACCAGCGGATTGTCGGTGACGGCATTGGCCTCGCGCAGCAACACGGCGCGCGCCGCTTCGATCTGGTCGCAGCACGCGCCCATCACCTGTGGCTGGCAGCGAAGGCTGTAAGGATCCTGCACCTTGCCGCAGTCGCGATGACTGGAATTGATGGGACTGCCGGCTAACAACTCACGATAGGCGGCCGCCGCGGCGATCTGCCCGGGGTGGCCGCGAAGTTCGTGGATGCGCGCGTCGAATGGACTTGCCGAGCCTTCCGCCGCATCCACCGACAGCGCGCCCGCCACCAGCGCGGTGGCGTAGAGATTGTCGATGGCAAACAGATTGACCAGCGCCAGGGCGGTTGAGATCTGCGTGCCATTGAGGAGCGCGAGGCCCTCCTTGGCGGCGAGCCTGATGCGCGAGAGGCCGGCGCGTTCCAGGCCCTGATCGGCGGTCATGATTTTCCCGCCGCATTCGACCTCGCCCACGCCTAACAACACGGCCGACAGATGCGCGAGCGGCGCGAGATCGCCGCTGGCGCCTACCGAGCCCTTCGAGGGGATGCGCGGCAGCACGTCGGCGTTGTAGAGCCTGACCAGCGCATCGATGAGTTCGCGGCGCACACCCGAGTAGCCGCGCGCCAGCGTGGCGATCTTGAGCGCCAGCGTGAGCCGCACTACCGGCGCCGGCAGGGGCGCTCCCACGCCCACCGCGTGCGACAACACCAGGTTGGTCTGCAGCAGCTCGAGCTGGTCGTTGGGAATGTGGGTTTGCGCAAGCCGGCCGAAGCCCGTGTTCACGCCATAAGCGGGCTCGCCACGTTTCACGATCTGGGCCACGGCCGCCGCGCCGCGTTCGATGGCGACGTACGCGGAATCCGAAATCGCAAGACTGATGCCGCCGCGCGACAAATCGCGCAAGGCGGGGAAATTCAGTGGATTGCCGATGGCGAACACCGCGGCATGATGCCTCAAACGCCCACGAGAGTTCAGTCCGGTAAGATAGGCGCCTCACCTGCGAACAAGGTTCGACTCATGCATGCCCGCCAGGCCGCGCTCGCGTCTTTCGGATTGGCCCTCCTCATTCTCCTGACCGCCTGCAATACGAACATGAAGCAAACGCCCGCCGCCATCACCCTGCAGCCCCCCGTCGCTGCGAAAAAGCCCTACCAGGTCGTCTCGCCCCATGGAAGCCGTGAAGACGAGTACTACTGGCTGCGCGACGACAGGCGTGAAAACCCGGAGATGCTCGCGTATGTCACGGCGGAGAACGCCTACGCCGACGTCATGCTGGCGCACGTCAAGCCGCTCCAAACCAAGGTGTACAACGAAATCGTCGGCCGGCTGCAGCAGGACGACTCCACCGTGCCGTACCGCATGAACGGCTACTGGTACTTCAAGCGCTTTGAGACCGGCAAGGAATACCCCATCTATTCGCGCCGCGCCGACGCGCCGAATGCGCCCGAAGAAATCCTGCTGAACGCCAACGAACTTTCGAAGGGTCACGACTTCTTTGAGATCGGCGAGATCGCCATCAGCCCCAACAGCAAGCTGATGGCGTGGGCGGAAGACACTGTGGGCCGGCGCCAGTACGTGGTGAAGGTCATGGAACTTGCCACGCGCAAGATCTACCCGCTCGAATTGCCCAACGTGGAAAACAACGTCATCTGGGCGGGCGACAACCAGACTTTCTTCTACATCGAAAAAGATCCTTTGACGCTGCTCGGCTTCCGCGTGCGCAGCCACCGGCTCGACAGCCCGAATCACAAGGACGTGAAGGCGGATCCGGTGGTGTGGACCCAGGAAGACGAGAGCTTCTATACGCAGCTCTATCGCACCAAGGATGAGAAATACCTGCTCATCCACACGCAGAGCACGGTGTCCACGGAAGTGCTGTACGCGGATGCCTCGTCGAAGAAACCGGAATTCAAGGTGTTCCTGCCGCGCGAGCGCGACCACGAATACCAGATCGAGCACGCCAACGGCCGCTGGATAGTGCGCACCAACTGGCAGGCAAAGAACTTCCGCATCGTCGAAGTGCCGGCGGGCGCTGAAAGCGATCGCACGAAGTGGAAAGATATGGTGGCGCATCGCGACGACGCGTTTGTCGACGCGTTCGACGTGTCACGCAACTTCCTCACCATCGAGGAACACTCAGGCGGCCTGCGCAAGCTGCGTATCCGGCCGTGGCCAAGAGAAAAAGAGAAGCCGGGTGCGGATGTTTTCGTCGAAGCCGATGAGTCCAGCTACACCATGGCGCTCGACGTCAACCGCGAGTTCGACAGCGACAAGCTGCGCTACACCTATCAATCCATGGTCACCCCGAAGACCACCTACGATTACGACTTCAATACGGCGAAGCGCGAAATGCTCAAGCGCGAGCCGGTGCTGGGCGGCTACGATCCGGCTAACTACGCCAATGAGTTCGTCTGGACAACCGCCCGTGACGGCGTGAAGGTGCCCGTGTCCATCGTGTACCGCAAGTCCACTCCGCGCGACGGCACCGCCCCCCTGTTGCAGATCGGTTATGGGTCTTATGGCTCCACGTACGACCCCGAGTTCTCCTATCTGCCGCCGTCGCTGCTCGATCGCGGCTTCGTCGTGGCCATCGCACACATCCGCGGCGGCCAGGAAATGGGCCGCGCCTGGTACGAAAACGGCAAGCTGCTGAACAAGAAAAATACGTTCAACGACTTCATCGATGTCACGCGCTGGCTCGCCGCCAACAAATACAGCGACCCGAGGCGTGCGTTCGCGCTGGGCCGCTCGGCGGGCGGCCTGCTCATGGGCGCCATTGCCAACATGGCGCCGCAGGATTACCGCGGAATCGTCACCGGCGTGCCGTTCGTCGACGTGGTGACCACCATGCTCGACGAGAGCATCCCGCTCACCACCAACGAATTCGACGAGTGGGGCAACCCGAAGAAGAAAGAGTTCCATGACTACATGCTGTCGTACTCGCCATACGACAATCTGAGCGCGCAAAACTACCCCGCATTGTTCGTGCACTCGGGGTTGTGGGACAGCCAGGTGCAGTACTACGAGCCCACCAAATACGTCGCGCGGCTGCGCGCACGCCGCACGGGTGACAGCCTCGTGGTGCTGCGCACGAACATGGAGGCAGGGCATGGCGGCAAGTCGGGCCGCTACGAGCACTACCGCGAATATGCGGAGCAATACGCCTTCATCATCGACCAGGCAGGCATCGTCAATTGAAAGCTGTTGCGAAGCCCACGCGCGACACTTTCAATATGACGTTGCGCACACTCCGAATCTCCGTAGCGATCCTCGCGACGTTGCTCGCGGCCTGCACGACGGGCAGGCAAGCCGCTTCTCCAGCGCCGCCACCGACCGCAAGCTTCGAACCCGTGGGCTGGACGAAGCTCCCGGGCTGGCGCGCCGACGACGCTCTCGCCGCCTGGCCCGCGGTCATCTCCACCTGCAGCACCATATACGCGCGGCCCGAGTGGCAGTCGTTTTGCGGCGCGGTGGCGGCGGCGAGCCCGAGCGATTCCGAATTCGTGCGCGGCTTCCTCGAACGGCATTTGCAACCTTACCGCGTGTGGCGCATCACCGGCCGCAAGCGCGATGGCAAAGGCCTCATCACCGGCTACTACGAACCGTTGCTGCACGGGTCGCGCGAGCGAAGCGAACACTTCGCCACCCCTTTGTATCGCCGCCCCGACGACCTCCTCATCGTCGATCTCTCCGCGCTCTACCCCGAGCTCAAGGGCAAACGCGTGCGCGGTCGAGTCGAGGGCAACAAGGTGGTGCCCTACTTCAGCCGTGGCCAGACACGCGAAGCTCCCACGCTCGCCGGCCACGAAATCGTCTGGATCGACAACGCGCTCGACGCGTTCATGCTCGAGATCCAGGGGTCGGGGCGCGTTCAACTATCTACCGGCGAAATCATCCGCCTGCAGTACGAAGACCAGAACGGGCACCCGTACCGCTCCATCGGCAAGTACCTCGCCGATCAAGGCGCAATGACGCTCGATCAGGTGAACATGCCCGCCATCCGCGCCTGGCTAGCGGGCAATCCCCAGCGCCTGCACGAGGTGCTCGACAGCAATCCCAGCGTGGTGTTTTTCCGCGAGGCGCCGCTTGAAGATGCCTCGGTGGGGCCGAAAGGCGCACAGGGCCTGCCTCTCACCGCGGGGCGCTCGATCGCAATCGACCCGAAATTCCTCATTCTGGGTGCGCCGATGTTTCTCTCGACTACGGAGCCCGGCACGGGGAAGCAGCTACAGCGCCTCGTAGTCTCGCAGGACACTGGGGGCGCCATTCGAGGTCCCGTGCGCGCGGATCTGTTTTTCGGATTTGGCAGCGAAGCCGGCTCACGAGCCGGGATGATGAAGTACGACGGCGAAATGTGGCTGCTATGGCCGAAGGACGCGCCGCCCCCGCGTTGACGTCACTCGTCAGCCTTGATCCAGCCACCGCATCGCGAAGTCTTTTTCCACTGGCCGCCGATCTTGTCGAGCCGCATGACGGCACCCGTCGAGCCGTTCAGCTCAACGGCAACCCACGCGTATCGATTATCCGGGCCGAAAACCACTCTCGACAGGACGACATAAGGAAATCGGGGATTTTTCTTGTGCCCTATCTTCAATCCCGCCGACTTCGCGAGCTCCTTGTCGAGTTCCACGCGTTTGGACGTGGCTGTCTCGAGCTCGTAGACCATCTGCACCGCTTCCGAGCGCGAGAGACCGCAAAA
>DASTTJ010000074.1:0-7016 GCA_035760205.1 Steroidobacteraceae bacterium
CCTGGCTGCCGCCATCGCCAAGAACTTCGCCACGCCCGTGGATCCGGTGCAGTGGTTGAAGGATCAGCCCGAGCTCGAGGAGTCGACGCTGCGCGGCCGCGTCGTCGGCGCCATCGACGCCATGTACGACGCCAAGGTGCAGCGCATCGGCGAGCCGATCATGCGGCACGTCGAAAAAGACATCATGCTCAAGGTGCTCGACCAGCAGTGGCGCGAGCATCTCGGTGCCATGGACTACCTGCGCCAGGGCATCCATCTGCGCGGCTACGCCCAAAAAGATTATCGGTACGAATACAAGCGCGAAGCCTTCGAACTATTCGCCGCGATGCTCGAGCGCATCAAATTCGATACGGTCACGATTCTCGCGACGCTTGACGTGCAGGTGAAGAGCCCCGAACAGATCGAGCGCGAAGAAGAAGCGCGCCGCGCGCGGCTCAATCGCGCGCTGCAGGCGCAGCACGCCGAAGCGGCTTCACTGGCGCAGCTGGGATCAGCCGGCGCAGAGTCCCCGCCACCGCAGTTGCCTCCGCCCGGCGCGCGAGCGCCCGCGCCGCCGCCGATGCAGCAGCCGGCCCGGCCCGTTCGTGCCGCGCCTAAAGTGGGGCGCAATCAGCCGTGTCCGTGCGGCAGCGGCAAGAAATTCAAGAACTGCCACGGTGTGCTCGAGGGAGTCGAATAGTTGGGCAAGCCGCGGCTGCGCGTAGTGGCTGCGGCGCTGTTCGACGCCGAACGCCGCGTGTTGATCGCCGAAAGGCCGGCCGGAAAACACATGGCCGGCTGGTGGGAATTCCCCGGTGGCAAGGTGGCGACGGACGAGAGTGACGCGCAGGCGCTGGTGCGCGAGTTGCGCGAAGAGTTGGGTGTTGAAGTGCGCCCCGACCACGAAGTAATGATGCTGCAGCACGAATATCCAGACCGTATCGTCGATCTCGTGTTGTGGCGCGTGACCTTCGACGGTGTGCCGCGCGGACTCGACGGTCAGCAGCTCAAGTGGGTGGATTGCGATTCGCTCGCAAGCGAACGCCTGCTCGAAGCGGATCGGCCATTCATCGCCGCGCTGCAATTGGTATCATCGCCCGCGACATCTTGACGGAACACATCAATGGCCCAGGAACAGCAGCTCCCCGAAATCAAGTTGGACGTGACCCAGCTATATCGTGAAGAGATCTTCACGGATCGCAAGGCGGGTACGTTGCGCCGTCTCGTGCCCGTGCTCGCGGACGGCAACACCGACAGCTCGCGCCCGGTGTTGTACTCCGGCCAGACGCAGTTGCTCACGCCCGCAGGTGTACTGCCGCTGGCGTTCGAGCTCGAAGCCGCATCACTCGAAGATGCCTGCACCAAATTCCCCGATGCGGTGAAGATCGCCATCGAGCAGGCCATCGAAGAAGCGCGCGAGATGCGCCGCGAAGCCGCCTCGCGCATCGTCGTACCGGATGCCGGTGGCATGGGTGGGCCGCCTGCCGGCGGCGGGCGCATCAAGCTTTAACGAGGGCCGGCGCCGAGCTCCCTGTCGAAAAACCTCACGATGTTCGCATGCGCGTGCCCGCCCGTGGCGTTCTGGCGAATCAGGCCGTGCTTGGCGCCGGGATAGGTCATGAGGTCGAACGGCTTTTGCAGATCCTGCAGTTTCTTCATGAGCGCGGTGCTGTTCGCAAACAGGACGTTGTCGTCAGCCATGCCGTGCACCAGCAGCAGAGGGCGCTTCAGCCGATCCACGTACTCGAGCACGTTGCCGGCGCGATATCCCTCGGGGTTCGCCTGCGGAGTAGATAGATAACGCTCGGTGTAGTGCGTGTCGTACAACGCCCAGTCGGTGACCGGCGCGCCGGCCACACCCGCCGCGAACGAGTCTGGCGCCTGCATCAGGCACATCAGCGACATGTAACCGCCGTAGCTCCAGCCGAAAATGCCGATGCGTTGTCCGTCGACGAAGGGCAGGCCGCGCAGAAACTCGACACCTTTGACCTGATCCTGCACCTCGATGTTACCCATGCGCCGCCCGAGCGCGGTCTCGAAGCGCGTGCCTCGGAAACCGCTGCCACGATTGTCGAGCGCGAATACGACATAGCCGTGTTGCACGAGATACTGGTGGAACAGGCTGCCCCAGGAATTGCTCACGCGCTGCGCGCCAGGGCCGCCGTAGACATCGATGAGCACCGGGTAACGCTGGCCCGCTTCTAGATGCCGAGGCTTCAGCAATTTGTAGTGCATCACCTGGCCATCGGCTGCCGCGAGGGTGCCGAACTCCGCGCTGACGTGTTCGTCGCGATAACTCGCATACGGATGCGAGTCGTCGAGATTGTTGGCGAGCAGCTTCGCCAGCACTTTGCCGCCGGTGGTGCGAAGTGTGGCGCTGCGCGGAGTATTCGCGTCGGAGAATGTGTCGACCCACACACGCGCGTCCGGCGACATCGCGACGCTGTGCCACCCCGGCTGAGTGGAAACGCGCTGCGGCGCGCCCGGCGAGTCCAGCGAAACCGAAAAGAGCTGGCGTTCGACGGGCGAAGGCTGGTTCGCGATGAAGTAGACGCGCCGGGCGCGCTCGTCAACGGCACGAATGGCGGGTTCGGACGATTCACCGATCACCATGAATTCGCCCGAGGTGAGCGGCCGGATGAGCTTGCCATCATTGTCGTACAGGTACAGATGCTGGAAGCCGTCGCGCGAGGAGGCCCAGATGAACTGGGCCGAGCGCTGCAGGAAGGTGAGTTCCCGATGCAAAGGCACCCAATGTTCGTGGCGTTCGGTCAGCAGTACGCGGCCACGGCCGGAGAGCGCGTCAAAACGCAGCAGCTCGAGCGTCTTCTGATCGCGGCTCTGGCGCTGAACGGCAATGCCCCGGCTGTCTGGAAACCAGTCCACGCGCGGTAGATAGATGTCGGTCTCGGCGCCGAGATCGAGCGGCAGGCGGCTGTCGGCCGCGAGATCGGCGACGAACAGGTCGACGCGCGCGTTACGCGCGCCCGTGGCCGGATAACGCTGGCGCACGACGGCCGCGCCGGCGGCCTGGATCTCGATGCGCTCCACTTCGGCCACCTGCGACTCGTCGACGCGCGCGAGCGCGATGTGCCGTTCGTCGGGCGACCACCAGTACCCGGTGTCGCGGTCCATTTCCTCCTGTGCGATGAACTCGGCCATGCCGAAACTCACCATGCCACCGCCCTCGCGAGTCACCGCGCGTTCCACGCCCGTGGCGAGATCGATGACGTGGAGATTCTGCTCGCGCACGAAACTCACGTAGTGCGAGCGCGGCGAGAAACGCGCGTCGGTCTCGTAAGATTCGGTGCTGGTGAGCCGGCGAACTGCGTCCTGTGGTCTGCGGCCCAGGTCGTAGATGAACAGGTCGCCGTTGAGGGGGATCAGCAACTGGCGGCTGTCCGGCGCGAAGCTGTACTCCACGATTCCCGAGAATGCCGAGGTTCGCTGGCGTTCGCGGCGCGCCTCCTCTTCGGACGAGAGCGCGCGGTCCGCACCCGCCAGCGTGCGCGAATCCACCAGCAGCCGGTCGCGCGACTGGCGCACGTCGTACGCCCAGAGATCGAAGCGATCCTTGTCGTCTTCGCGCGCCTTGAGGTAGGCCACCAGCCTGCCGTCCGGCGAGATCTTGACGCCGCGCAGAGTCGGGCCTGCCAGGTCCGGCGCCGCGAACAGGCGTTCGAGCGCGAGCTTTTCCGCATGCGCGGGCGCTGCCAGCGCGACCGCAAGCGCAATCGAGACCGCCGCGAGCGCTGCGCCGAAGCGAGAAAAAACCGCGGCGCGCCGGAAAGTCGCGCGCATGCCGTTTGCTACACTGCTGTTCAATATCATTTGGGGAGTTTAGGGATGGTCAACAATCCTCGCTACCTGGGCGCACTCGCCGCGACCGCGCTGGCCGCACTGTTCGCCGCATGCGCCACATCTCCGCAAGCCCGGCACACGCCGGCAGCCGCATCGCCTTTCCAGTATCCGGTGACTGCGCGCGGCGAGGTCGTCGACGTCTATCACGGCGTCAACGTGCCCGATCCCTACCGCTGGTTCGAAGACCCCGCCGCGCAGGCGACGCGCGATTGGGTGAGCGCGCAGAACGCGCTTGCGCGACCGTATCTCGAAACGCTGCTGCAGCGTGCGTGGCTGGGCGAGCGGCTGAAACAACTGTGGACCTATGAACGCTTCGGTGTTCCGCAACGCGAAGGTGGCAAATACTTCTACTTGCGCAACGACGGAACCCAGGACCAGAGCGTCCTCTATGTCGCCGACGCGCTCCATGCAGCACCTCGCGTGCTCGTCGATCCCAATGGCAAGCGCGACGACGCCACCATTGCGTTGTCGCAATGGGTGCCAAGCCCCGACGGAAGCCTGCTCGCCTACGCGCTCTCCGATGGCGGCACCGACTGGAATACCTGGCACTTCCGCAGGGTTTCCGACGGCACCGATCTGCCGGTCATCCTCAAGTTCAGCAAGTTCTACGCGGTCTCGTGGGCGCGTGACAGCTCGGGCGTCTACTACAGCCGCTACCCGCTCAAGCCCGGGCAACAAGCGGAAGAGGCCGAACGCGGCGATGATGCCGGGCGGCCGGATGTCTACTTTCACAAACTGGTCGATACGCAGTCGGCCGATCGCCTGGTGTATCAGGTCACCGATCATCCGACGCGTGTGCCCTCGGGCCAGGTGACCGAAGACGGGCGTTATCTTCTCATCGGTCTGTTCGACGGCTACGAATCCAACGCCATGCTCGTACAGGACTTGAGCAAGCCGGCCGCGAAGCCGCAGCCCCTGTTCACCGCGTGGGATGCGCTCTACAACTTCATCGGTTCCAAGGGTGATGAACTGTATTTCCAGACGACCCACCAGGCGCCGCGCGGACGCGTGGTCGCGGTGGACGTCAACAACCCTGCGCCTGGACGTTGGCGCACGGTCGTGCCGCACGGCGATATCGCGATCGCCAATTCCAGCTACATCGGTGGCCGCGTCGTCGTCGAGTATTCGCGTGACGCGCGCAGTGTCATTCGCCTGTTCGATGTGAACGGGACGCCCGCCGGTGAAGTGACGCTGCCAGGTCTCGGCACCGCCACGGCCTTCCAGGGTTCGGGCGCGAACCCGGAAGCGTTCTTCTCTTATTCGGATTATTTGACGCCCACGCGCATCATGCGCCTCGACGTCGCCACCAACACGGTGAGCGAGTTCCGTACCCCGAACGTGCCGGCGGATTTCTCGCCATTCGTCACCGAACAGGTTTTCTACCCGAGCAAGGACGGCACGCGTGTACCCATGTTCATCACGCGCCGCAAGGATGCGCCGCGCGACGGCAATCGCGCAGTCATGCTGTATGGTTACGGCGGCTTCAACGTTACGCTGTCGCCGACCTTCAGTCCGGCTATCCAGGCGTGGCTCGAGATGGGAGGCATCTACGCCGTCGCCAATCTGCGTGGTGGCGGCGAATACGGCGAGCAATGGCACAAGGCCGGCACCAGGCTCAAAAAACAGAACGTGTTCGACGACTTCATCGCCGCCGCTGAATTCCTGATCCGCGAGAAGTACACCAACCCGAAGCGCCTCGCGATACTGGGCCGCAGCAACGGCGGGTTGCTGGTCGGCGCCGCGATGACGCAGCGCCCCGAACTATTCGGCGCAGCGCTGCCGGGAGTCGGCGTCATGGACATGCTGCGTTACCACACCGCCAGCGCCAACGCGCGCCAGTGGTCGAGCGACTTCGGCATTGCGGAAGACTCCGCGGAGTTCAAGGCGCTGCGCGCGTATTCACCGGTGCACAACATCAAACCGGATGTGTGTTATCCGCCGACGTTGGTGACCACGGCCGATCGCGACGATCGCGTGGTGCCGTGGCACAGCTACAAGTTTGCCGCCGAGCTGCAGCGCGACCAGGGTTGCGAAAACCCCGTGTTGATCCGTATCGAGACGCGCGCCGGCCATGGCGCCGGCAAGCCGGTGTGGATGCTGATCGAAGACATCGCCGACCAGTTCGGCTTCGTCGCCAACGCGCTCGCGATGCCCATCCCAGAAAACTAGCGCTACCTAGTTAGTGAGTCTTGAAAATTGTACGAACGCCGCCCCTTGGGGCGGCTTTTCCTACGTGGGGCGCAGCCCCTTTCAAATACAGCAGGTGAGCGTGAAAGGCACGTCATCGGTAGTTTGAACCGGCCGCGTCTGCAACCCATTCCACGCCAGCAGCCTTACCGAGCAGCGGTAGTGAGAGCCGCTGGTCTCCGGGTACAGGCCGGAGTCGGCCGGCAGCGCGATACGTACCAGCTGGATGGGCGTGTCGCGCTCGAAGGTGATGTGGTACACGCCGGCGCGCGCGATCTCCTGGCGCGGCTTGCCGTGCTGGCGCGTGATCCACAGCAATTCGGCGATGGCGTCGCACAGCGGACGCAGCGTCGCTAGCCAATCGTTGAATGAGCGGGCGCGGGCGTCGGTGGCCTGGTTGAGCCAGAAGAAGAAATCCGGCAGATCGAACTCGCAGGTGCCGCCGGGAATGGCGCTGCGATGTTTGATGGCCGAGAGGAATTCCGAATCCTTGAGGCCGCCGAGATAGTTGGAGCCGCAGGCCACGAGGTCGGCACGCAGTCGCAGAAGGTTCGACATCACCGTGCGCAGGCGTGCGGAGTCGACGCCAGGCTTGCTTTGGAACACGTTGAGCTGCGCGAGGTGGCGCTCGAGCTCCTTCTGCACGTCCGCGCGCACGTCGCCACGCGCGGCGATGGCGAGGATGTCGAGCAGGCTGCCCATGGCGGCGCGGCTGCCCCACTGGCTCTGCATCTCGTTGTGGTACAGCGCCTGGCTGTAGAGAAAATCGAGGCGCAGGAAGGTGCGCATGCGCTCGTTGAGCGGCTGCTCGAATATCAGCGGCGCCGCTGCCGTCACGCTATCTGACTGTTTTTGGGCCTCTTCGGACATCACGCTATTCTGCGCGACCGTGGCGCCCTCCGTAAACCGCATTGGCGGCGACTCCTGATCTTCGGAGCTCATGTACCGGCCTTGTCTGCTTGCGCGTTGGCGGCCGCGACATATTGGCG
>DASTTJ010000075.1:0-3045 GCA_035760205.1 Steroidobacteraceae bacterium
TCGGCGTGTTGTTCGCCATCTTCACCTGCGTGTTCGTGATTCCGACGCCGTTCGTGCGCGAACCCGGCCCGTTGGATCTCGGCATCTACGACGAATTGCTCACCTCCGGCATGGTATGGCTGGCCCTCGCGCCCGCCCGGCTGGCGTCACTCGGGCTCGTCGTGCTCGGATTCTGGCTGGTGTACTGGCGCCGACGCCTGACGCTGGCGCGCGTTCTGATGGCTGTCACCGTCTGCGTCATAGTGTTCCTGTTTTTTCTGCCAACGGGTTTGATGCCGTGGAAATCCACGTTCGCGCTGCAAGCAGCATCCGGCCCTGCGCCACCCGCGGACTCGGCGCGCGTTTCCTTGCGCAGCGCGCGCACCTGCTTCCCCGCCGCAATGCGCAATGATCAATCGACCGATGTGGCGTTCGTCGCCGCCAGGAACGGCCTCCGGCTATGGCACGAAGAGGGGCTGCGCAATGTCGGACCGGACTCTGTGGCATTTCTGACGGCGACCGAAGTGCGCGGACTTCCGCTCGATTGGCGCGTGAAGCTCATCTACGCGCAGGCGGATTATTCGGCCGGCGGCGCACCGCTGGAATCGCTTCGACCCGCCAATTTCATCACCGACAACAACGGCGGTGGAGCGCTGGGGCATGCCTGGATGCTGCCGGAGAGCACGCTGCGGCGGCTGCAGGGCGTGCAGGCCCAACTACAACTCACGTATTTTTTGACGCTGCTGAAGCCGCGCGAACACAGCCTTCCCACGGACGGCAAGCGCCACGCCCTGCCAGGCATCGGCTGGTGCAGCGCCAAGGTCGACGAGCCGGGCAATCGCATCGACGTCGACTGCTTCAGTGCAATCACGCATCCCACGCAGATCAGCGCGCAGCTCAACGATGTCCCCGCAAGTCGCGCCTTCGACAGAGTCAACTTCGCGCCCGAGTGGGCGCAACAGCCGTACAGCCATCGCGCGGAGCTCGCTATCGGCTCGCCGGGTCTTGTGAAACACGAAACCATCACTGTGACGGCCTGGGAGGCCGCGGGCTTTCTGGAAAAGTCGCTGACGCTGCCTGGCATTCTCGGCGGCGATCTCGACTCCTGCCCGCTGCCGACGGAGCGCAAGGATCTTCAGCAAGTGCGTTGGCGCGATTCGGCGTCGCACGAGGCGCACTCCATCATGGTCGATCAAGGCGTACAGCTCGACGTGCTGGATTTTGGGGGCACTGGCTCGCCGATCCTGCTGCTGCCGGGTCTCGGAGCGACGGCGCATAGCTTCGATGAGCTGGCACCCAAGCTCGCGCTCCATTATCGTGTGATAGCAATGACGCGGCGTGGCGCCGGCTACTCCAGCAAGCCCGATTTCGGCTTCGATACTCCGCGACTTGCGCAGGATGTGTTGAAGGTGATGGACGCGATGCACCTCGACAAAGTGGTGCTCGTGGGTCATTCCATCGCTGGCGATGAGCTCAGCTGGCTCGGCGGCCATCATCCCGATCGCATCGCTGCGCTCATCTACCTGGACGCCGCCTACGATCGTTCCGGCGACCGAAAGGCTCCGGCCGCGGTGCGTCTGCGCGAACTCAGCCGGTTCCTGCCAGCGGAACCGCCGATCCCGCCGCAAGCGCTGCTGAACTTCGATGCGATGACCAAGGTGTTGCTCGAGCGCGGGCACCTGCGGCTTCCGGAGGGTGAGCTCATCGCGTTCCGGCGCGTGAACGATCCTGCTCTTGCGGGAAATCCGAACGTCGATGCACGCGCTCTGCAGGCAATCGTCGCAGCGATTGAGGCGCCTGACTATCGCGCAGTGAAGATTCCGGCGCTGGCGATCTACGCCTTCGAGGATCCAAACGCGCCGCTACCGCGGTGGTATGACGCGAACGACAAGGAATTGTTGACGACACTTGCGGAACGCGCGCGCCTCATGGAGGCCAGCAAACGCGAGAGCATCGAGCTTTTCAGGCGCGGTGTCGAAAAGGGCCAGGTGCTGGAAATGCAGAACTCCGAGCACTACATCCACCAGTCCAACCAGCAGGAAGTGCTGGAAGCCATCGAGAAGTTCGTTGCCGAGCTTGGCATTACCTCCGCGCGTTGACTGGCTGGCCTATTCGGCCACCCACGCAAACCCCTCGCCCTGTTTCTCGAACTTCCCGATCCCCGGGAACGGGAAGTGCACGGCGTAGATGCGCTGTCCGCTCGCCGCCGATGCGGCGATCAAGTCCGCGCGGCTCTTGGCCGCGGTGGGTGAGTCGCCGTCGTAGGCGATGGTCCACTCCGGCTTCTGCACCGACACCACGAAGTGATGCATCGAGTCGCCCACGTACAGCAGCGACTGCGCACCCGAGGTGATCAGGTAACCGGAGTGTCCCGGCGTATGTCCTTTGATGTCGACCGCCTTCACGGTGCCGGAAACGAGTTCGGCGCCGGGCGTGAACGCGTCGACCTTGGGTGTCATGGCTGTGACCAGCGTCGCGAAATGTTCCTGGCCCTTGAGGTGATTCCACTCAGGCAGGGAGAGGTGAATCGTGGCATTCGGGAAAGTCAGCGCGCCCTGGCTATTCAAAAGCCCGCCCACGTGATCGCCGTGGGAATGCGAGATGAAGATGTCCGTGACGGTTTGCGGATCGACGCCCGCTTCCGTGAAGGACGCCAGCAGCAGGCCAGTGCCCGGCCCGAAAAGGGATGCCGCTCCGGTATCGAACAGCAACACCCGATCTTTCGCCTTGACCAGCAGCGGTTGGATGGAGAGCGCCAGCTTGTCGGTGGGTTGTCCCGCGGTGGCCAGGACCGCGACAACCTCTTCCGGCGTGAGGCCCACGCCGAACACTTTGTTGTCGTTCGGAATTTCCATAGCGCCATCACGCAGCGAAAGCGCAGACAACTCGCCGATGGTGAACGACTTGACGTTGGGCGAGGTCGGCGCAATCGCGGCTTCGGCCGCCGGCGGGTCGGCAGCCGGTGGCGGGGCGTCTGCGGTTTTCGAGCACGCGGCCAGTGCTGCTGCCGCAACGATGGCGAGGAATGACAACGTACGTGGGGTCGACATAGGCAGCATGGATTTC
>DASTTJ010000076.1:0-5755 GCA_035760205.1 Steroidobacteraceae bacterium
GTCGATGGATTCCTGATTCCCGTCCCGAAGCGAAATCGCGCGGCGTATAAGAAGATGTCCACGCAGGCGGGCAAGGTCTGGATGGATCATGGTGCGCTCGAGTATCACGAGTGCGTGGCCGACGACGTGCAGTACGGCAAACACACTTCCTTTCCGCAGGGCGTGAAGCTCAAGAAAGGCGAGGAAGTCTGGTTCTCGTGGATCGTCTACAAGACGCGCAAGGATCGCGATCGCGTGAATGCCAAAGCAATGAAAGATCCGCGGTTGGCGCACATGATGGATCCGAAGGCCATGCCGTTCGATGGCAAGCGCATGGTGTTCGGCGGCTTCAAGATGGTGGTCGACCTCTAACTGAAGATGAGTGTACGACACTTGTCGTACGCCACCGCACGCGTCCTCCATCAATCTGCAACCTCGCCTGCGTCTAATCCTCTCGTCGAGGGAGAGGATCAGGGATGCAGGTCTCAACGGTGCTGGTGGTCGATGGCGATCGCGCGTCGCGCGATGCGCTGGTCACCTGTCTCAAATTCGTCGGCGTAGAAGCGCACGGCGCCGAAAGTGCGGCGGCGGCGCGGTTCTGGCTGTCGACCGGGGTTGCCGACGTGCTGGTGCTCTCCGATGAGCTGTCGGACGTCGCGCCCGCAGACCTCTTGCAGCACGGCGCAGAATCCACCGACGGCAAGGCCTCGATCCTGGTGCTGACGAGCGGCGGAATTTCCGCAATGCTCGCTAACTACCCGATCGACGACACGCTCCGCCGGCCAATTGCGTTGAGCCGGGTGGTGGAGCGCGTCGAGTCACTGATTCACGAACGCACCCTCAAGCGCGGCGTGCTCTTGAGGTTTGGCGCACTGTCGCTCGATGTGGCCAACGAGCGCGCGTTCGTTGGCGAGCAGGAAGCCGCGCTGGGACACACCGAGACCCGTCTGCTCGCGTTCTTCATCGGCATCCCCGACAAAGTCTTCTCCCGCGCGCAATTACTGCAGCGGATCTGGCCCGCCAATGTTCGGGTGGAGGAGCGCACGGTGGATGTGCACATACGGCGGCTGCGCCTGACCCTCGAAAAGCTGGGTTGTGCGGGCTACATCCAGACGGTGCGCGGGTCTGGATACCGCTTCTCAGCTTTCTGACGAAGACAATTATGTAAGTCCCGGAGTCATAAAGGTGAAATGGTGGTCGGGCAAGCTGCTTCCAACTTCGGCTCTTCAGGGAAACCCATGGGCAACGCCGACGAACGAAAAAAGACCCGCTTGCGGACCGTCTTCGTATCCGATGTTCACCTCGGCTCCAAAGGATGCCGGGCCGACCTGCTGCTCGAATTCCTGAAATCCGTCGACATCGAATACCTGTTTCTCGTGGGTGACATCGTCGATCTCTGGGCGATGCGCAAGACCTTCTACTGGCCGCAGGAGCACAACAACGTGTTGCGCATCATCCTGAGCAAAGCCAAGAAAGGCACTCGCGTCATCTACATCCCCGGCAACCACGACGAGGACCTGCGCGAGTTCTGTGGCACGGTGTTCGGCAATCTCGAGATTCATCGTGAATTCGTCCACCAAACCAGCGATGGCCGGCAACTCCTGGTAATGCACGGCGACGAGTTCGACACTGTCGTCAAGTGCAGCCCGTGGCTCGCCAAGCTGGGAGCGAGGGCCTATGACTTCACGCTGCGTCTCAATCGTTACGTCAATGGATTGAGGCGCCTTTTCGGTTATCCCTATTGGTCGCTGGCCAGCTACCTCAAGCATCGCGCGAAGACCGCCGTTTCTTACATCTCGAGCTTCGAGCAGGCGGTGGCGCATGCGGCGCGCAAGCGCGGCGTCGACGGAGTGGTGTGCGGGCACATTCATCGCGCCGAGATCACCGAGATCGACGGCATCACTTATTGCAACGACGGTGACTGGGTCGAGAGCTGCTCGGCGCTCGTCGAGGACATGAATGGCCGCCTCGCCCTCTGGTCGTGGC
This sequence comes from Steroidobacteraceae bacterium, assembly GCA_035760205.1. Taxonomy (GTDB): domain Bacteria; phylum Pseudomonadota; class Gammaproteobacteria; order Steroidobacterales; family Steroidobacteraceae; genus CADEED01. The sequence continues at coordinate 1,966 of DASTTJ010000076.1, forward strand.
CGGAATTGCGCGAGGGCATGAAGACACCGGAACTGGTCGAGGTTGCCGCCTGACAACTGCTCACCGTCATCGCTCTGTCGTGTTCGCCGCTGACACTCATGCGGCGTTGAAACCAACATGATGGAGTGAGCGGTGTACGCGATTCCTGACTACTCGCTGAGATTCGCGGCACACTGCCGGTCGCGATTGAGATACCCCGATGCTGGCGCGGGAAATGCCGCGCGCGGTTCGGGGGCCGCTGGTTCGGCGCGGTTCTGGATTCCATTGGCGCCGCATGAGCCGCGTGCGAAGCTCGCCGGCAACTGCTTGACGCGGCGAACGAAGACAGTTGCGCCATGACCGGCTCGCGCAAGCGTGCGCTGATCACCGGCGTCACCGGGCAGGACGGCGCCTATCTTGCCGAACTGCTGCTCGCCAAGGGCTACGAAGTTCACGGAATCAAGCGCCGCTCCTCGTCGCTCAATACTGACCGCGTCGATCATCTGTACGAGGACCCGCACACTTCCGACGGGCGCTTCACACTGCACTACGGTGACCTCACCGACGCCACCAATCTGATCCGCATCGTGCAGCAGGTGCTGCCCGATGAAATCTACAATCTCGGCGCGCAAAGCCACGTCGCCGTGTCGTTCGAAACTCCGGAGTACACCGCCAACGCCGACGCAGTCGGTACACTGCGGCTGCTCGAGGCGGTGCGCATACTCGGGCTCACTTCCAAGACTCGGTTCTACCAGGCAGCGACCTCGGAGATGTTCGGCAAGGTGCAGGAGATCCCGCAGCGCGAGACCACGCCGTTCTATCCGCGATCGCCCTATGGCGTCGCCAAGCTCTATGGCTACTGGATCACGGTCAACTACCGCGAGTCGTACGGCATGTACGCCTGCAACGGAATTCTCTTCAATCACGAATCGCCGTTGCGCGGCGAAACTTTCGTGACCCGCAAGATCACGCGCGGCCTCGCGCGCATACATGTTGGACTCGAGCCCTGCGTGTTTCTCGGCAATCTGGATGCCCGCCGCGACTGGGGTCATGCGAAGGACTACGTGCTTGCGCAGTGGCTGATGTTGCAGCAGGAAACGGCGAAGGATTACGTGGTGGCCAGCGGCGAGCAGCACAGCGTGCGCCAGTTCGTCGAGATGGCGGGTGCCGAGCTCGGCATGCGTATTCAGTGGATCGGCCAGGGCGTCGACGAGCGTGGCATCGACGCCAAATCAGGCCGAACGGTAGTACGTATCGATCCGCGCTACTTTCGACCGGCGGAGGTGGACACGCTGCTGGGCGATCCGGGGCGCGCGGAGTCCGAGTTGGGTTGGCGGCGCACCGTCAGCTTTCCCGAACTGGTGCGCGAGATGGCGCAGAACGATCTCATGCTCGCGGAACGCGACGCGCTCATGGAAGCGCAGGGATATCGCACGGCGAATCAACGCGAATGAGCGTCACCACGAGGCCGTTCAGTCGGCACGACATCATCTACGTGGCCGGTCACCGTGGGCTTGCAGGTTCGGCGATCTACCGCGCACTGAAGCGCGCGGGATACACCAATGTCATCGGTGAAACTCACAGGCGGCTGGACCTGACCCAGGCGCGCGCCGTAGACCGATACTTCGATGAAGCGCGGCCCAAGGTGGTCATTCTCGCGGCGGCTCGCGTCGGCGGCATCGTCGCGAATGTCGAGTCGCCCGCGGACTTCATCCGCGACAATCTGCTGATCCAGACCAGCGTCATCGACGCGGCGTATCGTCACGGTGTCTCGAAACTCGTATTCCTGGGATCGAGTTGCATCTATCCGAAGCTCGCGGCGCAGCCAATGCGCGAGGAATACCTTTTGACTGGGGCGCTCGAGTCCACCAACGACGCCTATGCCATCGCCAAACTCGCCGGCATCAAGATGTGTCAGGCGTATCGAAGCCAGTACGGCTTCGACGCCGTCAGCGTATTGCCTACCAATCTGTATGGCCCCCACGACAATTTCAGCGAGCGTGGTTCGCATGTGATCCCCGGTCTGATTCGACGGATGCACGACGCCAAGCAAAGCGGCGCGCGCGAATTCACCGTCTGGGGAAGTGGCACTCCTAGACGCGAGTTCCTGCACGCCGATGATTTCGCGACGGCGGTGCTCACGGTCATGGAACGTTACGCGGGCGACGGACCCATCAACATCGGATCTGGAGAAGATCTCACCATCGCGGAACTGGCAAACACGCTGCGCGACGTAACAGGCCTCGCCGCCGACCTGAAGTTCGATCCGGCGAAGCCCGACGGTACGCCGCGAAAGCTGCTCGAGGTGTCGCGAATCCGGGAGCTCGGCTGGCAGCCCAAGATCGGACTCGAAGAAGGTCTGGCCGGTACCTACCGCTGGTTCTGTGAGCATCACCTGGCGCCGACCGGCAACTGGCCGCGCCTACCCGTGGTTAACCGGCCGGAAATTTCCTTGTCATAGTAGGAACTTAGTCTCAGAAGCTGCACCAAGCTCTGAGGTCGACAGATGCACGGGCGCCCCGCGAGCCCAGCCGACACATATATAGAAGTATCCGACGCAGCCAAGGAATGGCGATTTGGGACGAGTTTGCCTCCCTGGATTGGCAACTGGCTTGCCCGCATCACGGGCGTCGAAGCACTAGTGCGTTTGCGCCGCGATTTGCCGCTCACCTCGGCGCCCGCTGAGTTCGCTGCGGCCGTATTGCAGAAGCTCGATGTCCGATGCCTCCACGAGCCCTCCGAGCTCCACACGGTGCCGCGCAGCGGCCGCCTCATCTTCATTGCCAATCATCCCTTCGGTGCCCTCGATGGACTCATTGCGATCGCCTTGTTAGGCGCGGTGCGCCCCGACCTGAAGGTGTTCGCGAACGAGGATTTGTGCGCATTACACGAGCTCGAGCCGGTACTGCTGCCTATCGAAGTGCTCGGCAAACAACGCGCGAAGTGTAATGCCCAGGCCATGCGCAGCGCGTTGCGCTGGCTCGAAGGCGAGGGCGCGCTCATGATTTTCCCTGCGGGCGAGGTCTCTCACTTCGATGCGCGCGCGCGTTGCGTGACCGATCCGCCCTGGAGCCGAGCCGTGGCGATTCTCGCGCGCAAGGCACGCACCGCGGTGGTTCCGGTGCACTTCAGCGGGGAGAACCGGCTGCTGTTCCAGATCGCGGGGTTTCTGCACCCGCGACTGCGGACGCTCATGTTGCCGGGCGAGCTCAAGCGGCGCGCGGGCAGCGCTGTACCGGTACGCATCGGTGCGCCGCTGCCGTATGAACGGCTGCGCGCCTTCGACAGCAACGAGTCACTCGCCGCGCATCTGCGCGTCACGACCTATCTTCTTGCGCCACGCCCGGCCATGGACTGCGGCGGCGATAACGCCGAGCCGGAGCGGCGCGTGCATCCACTCGCGTTCACCGGAGCTACCGCGGACTTCGCAGGCGAGGTCGCGCGGCTTCCGGCCTCGAGCCAGCTCATCGAAGCCGGTGACAACGTGGTGTACTGCTCCGGGGCCGGCGCAATCCCGCACTTGCTCGACGAGATCGGCCGGCTGCGTGAGCTCACGTTCCGCGCCGCGGGCGAGGGCACGGGCCGCGCGCGTGACCTCGATTCATTCGATGAACACTACGAACACCTGGTGCTGTGGAATCGCAAGCGCGAAGAGGTGGTCGGCGCTTATCGCATCGGACGCATCGACGAGATCCGCAAGCGCGCCGGGCGGCAGGGACTGTACACCGCCTGCCTGTTTCGATATCACGAGCCGTTCTTTCGGTTGTTAGGTCCTGCGCTGGAGCTCGGGCGTTCGTTCGTACGTCCCGAA
>DASTTJ010000077.1:0-9389 GCA_035760205.1 Steroidobacteraceae bacterium
TCTTCGCGGCCACCGTGTGGTTGCCGACGTCCGTGTGCACGGCGTAGGCAAAATCCACCGTGGTCGCGCCCTTTGGGAGGGGCATGATGTCGCCCTTCGGCGTGAAGACGTAGATCTTGTCCGGGAACAGGTCGACCTTGACGCTCTCGAGGAAGTCCTCGGAGCTGCCGCTTTCCTGCATATCGACGAGATTGGCGAGCCATTCACGTGCGCGCGCATCCTGATCGCCTTCGGTCTCGTTGACCTTGTACTTCCAATGCGCGGCGATGCCGGCCTCGGCGACACGATGCATGTCCTCGGTGCGGATCTGCACTTCGATGGGAATGCCGTTGGGTCCGAACAGCGTGGTGTGCAACGACTGGTAGCCGTTCACGCGCGGAATGGCGATGTAGTCCTTGAAGCGCCCCGGCATCGGTTTATAAGCCGCGTGCACCACGCCCAGCACCCGATAACAGGTATCCGCCCTATCTACCACGATTCGCAGGCCAAACACGTCGACGATCTCGGACAACGGCGCGGCCTTGCGCAGCATCTTGCTGTAGATGCTGTACAGGTGTTTCTCGCGCGTGCTGACGTCTACCTTGAGGTCTGCCTTCACCAACGCCACGCGCATGGTCTCGGCAATCTTGTTGAGGAATTGTTTCTGGTTGCCGCGTGCCTTTTTCAACGCGCGGTCCAGCACCTTGTACCGATGTGGAAACGCTGCCTCGAACCCGAGGTCCTCCAGCTCGAGTTTCATGTTGTAGAGGCCGAGGCGCCCGGCAATAGGTGCGTAGATGTCGAGCGTCTCGCGGGCGATCGCGCGCCGCCGTGCGGGCGCCATCGCGTCGAGCGTGCGCATGTTGTGCGTGCGGTCCGCTAGCTTCACCAGGATCACTCGAAGATCGCGAACCATCGCCAGCACCATCTTGCGGAAGGACTCCGCTTGCGCTTCGGCGCGGGACTTGAACTGGATCTGGTCGAGCTTGGTGACGCCATCGACGATCTCTGCCACTGGAGCGCCGAACTTCGCCGACAGCTCTTCCTTGGAAATCGGCGTGTCTTCGATGACGTCGTGCAGGATTGCCGCGATGATCGTGTCCGGGTCCAGATGCAAATCGGCGAGGATTTGCGCGGCTGCCAGCGGATGCGCGATGTACGGTTCGCCAGAGAGCCGCTTCTGGCCCTCGTGCGCCTCCGCACCGAATTCTGCGGCCGAGCGTACGCGCTCGACCTGTTCGGCCGGCAGATAGGCTTCGATGCTGTTGATCAACTCGCGCAGTCCCGGCAGTCGCCGGGCACTGGGCAGAAGCTGAAGGAGCGTCGACGCGTAATCCACGGGGCGCGAGCTCCTTATAAGGAACGATCAGGCGGACGATTTATTCCTGTACGTCACGATCGCCTTGCAGGCCGAATTGCGGCGCACGGAACAAGGATTGATTGTCGGCATCCGGCAGAGGCGCTTCGACCGGCGGCGGATCCGGCTCTCGCAGCATTTCCGGGGTGATGTTCCCTTCGGCGATTTCACGCAGGGCCACCACGGTCGGCTTGTCGTTCTCCCAGGGAACGGTGGGCTCAGCGCCATTGGCGAGGCGCCGCGCACGCGCAGCGGCCAGCAACACGAGCTGGAAAATGTTTTCGACGTTCGGGAGACAGTCTTCGACGGTAATGCGGGCCATGGTGCCTTTCGGGAACAAGCTGCGGGGGGACGAAAGTCTACTGGAAAAACCCCCGCTTTTGCCCGCTTTTTGCGCTTGATTGAGAGTCGCAGGCCCATGGCGACGGAGGCTCAGCCGAGCAAGTCGGCCAGCAGGGGCGCGAGATCAGGCCTTTTGGCGCCGTACTCCGATCCCCCACCACGCAGGATCGCCAGCAACTGAGCAACGGCGGCTTCGAAATCATCGTTGACGATGACGTGGTCGAACTCCGCGTGATGCGACATATCGGCAACGGCGTCCCGCAGGCGCCGCTCAATGACCTCGTCGCTGTCGGTCATGCGGTTGCGAAGGCGCGTTTCGAGCTCGACGCGTGACGGCGGCAGGATGAATACCGACTTGCAGTCGGGAAGCGCCTTGCGCACTTGCTGCGCGCCCTGCCAGTCGATCTCCAGGATTACGTCATGGCCGGCGTTGCGTAGCGCTTCGACCTGCGCCCGCCCGGTGCCGTAGTAGTTGTCGAATACCTGCGCATGCTCGAGGAATTCATCCGCGTCGCGCAGCCGCTTGAACTCTCCGACATCGACGAAGTTGTAGTCGCGGCCGGGAATCTCTTTCTCACGCTGCTTGCGCGTGGTGTGCGACACCGAAACGCGCAAGCTGGGGTCGCGCGCCAGAATCGCTTTGACCAGGCTGGTTTTTCCGGCACCTGACGGCGCGGCGATGACGAACAACGAACCGCGACGCGACTTTTCCGTGCTCTGCATCCACGGATTGTAGCCGCCAAAGGAAAACCCCGGCACGTGGCCGGGGTTTTTCCGAGAACTCGCTGCCAGATGTCTGGGGTCAGTCGCGGCTCATTCGACGTTCTGGACCTGCTCCCGCATCTGCTCGATGAGCACTTTCATGTCGACCGTGATTCGCGTGGTGTCCAGGTCCTGCGACTTGGAGGCCAGCGTATTGGCCTCGCGGTTGAGTTCCTGCATGAGAAAGTCGAGACGCCGGCCAGCGGCTTCACCGCTGTCCATCACGCGCCTCGTTTCTTCGATGTGCCCGGTGAGCCGGTCGAGTTCTTCGGCAACGTCCAGGCGCTGCAGTTGCAGCACGATTTCCTGCTCCACGCGTTCGCGATCGACGGTGGCGAGCAGCTCCGCGACCCGTTCGTGCAGGCGGGTGCGCACGCGGGTCTGAATTTCCGGCAGCCGCGCGCGGACCAGCGTGACGAGCTGGGCGAGCCCTGAGCAACGCTGTTCGATGAGATCGCCCAGGCGCTTGCCTTCGCGCAAGCGCATCGCTCCGAGCTCGTCCAGCGTCTGCTGGAACACCGCGCGACCCGCGCCTAACAATGCTTCCGAGTCCTGGGTTGCCGTTTCGATGACTCCGGGCCAGCGCAGCACTTCGACGGCATCGATGGTGCTGCCCGGCACCGTACGCGCCACCTGGTTCACCGCCGCGGCCACCCGCGCCAGCGCGACTTCGTCGACGCGCAGCTCGCGCTCCGCGGCCTGCATGTTGCGCAGGTGCACGGTGCAATCGACCTTGCCGCGCTTCAGGTTCTTGCTGAGCAGAGCCCGCAGGTCCGATTCGAGAGGACGGAGTTCCTCGGGGAGGCGAAACCCTGGCTCGAGGTAGCGGTGATTTACGCTGCGCAACTCGCAGGTGAGGGTCCCCCAGCTGCCCGCAAGCTCGCGTCGAGCGAATCCGGTCATGCTGGCGATCATGCGTGTAAGTTCTCGGCTTAAGGGGAGCGGGGTGCGGTAAAGTGCGCGGCAGTTTATCAGACTGCCTCAACCCTACTTGCGCATCGAATACGCTGAAGTCAGCCTGCTAGGTTGTCGCAACGACAATCAGGATCGCGTATCAGTCGCGGTCTCGGAGCATTCCGCCCTGCTCGTCGTCATCGACGGCATGGGTGGCCATTCCGATGGCGCAAAGGCCGCCGAGACTGCCATCAAAGCCCTTGTCGAAGGCTTCTGGCACACGCCGCAGCCCATCCTCGATCCGCTCGGATTCCTGCATCTGACACTCGGCCGCGCGCACGAGGAAGTCGCGAAGCTCGGCGCCAATCTGCCGCTCGAGCTGCGCCCGCGCGCCACGTGCGCGGTGTGCCTGGTGCAGAACGGCAGTGCGTTCTGGGCACATATCGGCGACAGCCGCGTCTATCTTCTGCGGCGCGGAAAGGTCTTCAAGCGCACGCGCGACCACAGTCACGTCGAATTCCTGCTGCGCGAAGGCGTCATCACCGCCGACCAGGCGTTGAGTCACCCCATGCGCAATTTTGTCGAGTGCTGCCTTGGCGGCGAACCCTTTCTGCCAGAGATGTCGATCGGGATGCGCGAACCGCTCGAGGCCAACGACATCCTGCTGGTCTGTTCTGACGGGCTTTGGGGCGGGCTCGATGACGGGGACATTGGCGCGGCTTTCCCGCCGGCGCGCGCGCCGCTCCGCGACGAACTCGTGCGCCTCGCCGAGCGATCAATCAGCGTCGTTGGCGCCGGCAGCGACAACACGTCAGCCGCGGTGGTCCGCTGGATCGGAAACGCCTGATGGCCAGCCGCCCAAGCGGACGCGCACCGGACGAACTTCGTGCCGTCAAATTCACGCGTCGATTCACGCAACACGCCGAAGGCGCGGTGCTGGTCGAGTTCGGCAATACACGCGTGCTGTGCACGGCGACGGTGGAGGAAGGCGTTCCCGGCTTTCTTCGCGGCAAAGGCCAGGGTTGGGTCACGGCCGAGTACGGCATGTTGCCGCGCGCTACGCACACGCGCTCGCCTCGCGAGGCAGCCAAGGGTAAACAGAGCGGGCGCACGCAGGAAATCCAGAGACTCATCGGCCGCAGCCTGCGTGCCATTACGAATATGGCCGCGCTCGGTGAACGAACGGTCACGCTCGACTGCGACGTACTGCAGGCCGACGGCGGCACGCGCACCGCTGCCATCACCGGCGCCTACGTCGCGCTCGCCGACGCTTGTGATGGGTTGGTCGCCAGACGGCTCATCACCGCATCGCCACTCCACGGTCAGGTGGCCGCGGTGTCCGTAGGCATCTGCTCGGGCGCGCCAGTGCTCGACCTCGACTATGCCGAGGATTCCGCCGCAGAAACCGACATGAACGTCGTCATGAACAACGGCGGCGGGTTCATCGAAGTGCAAGGGACGGCTGAGGGCCATGCTTTCCGCCGCCATGAGCTCGATGCGCTGCTCAATCTCGCGTCCGAGGGGATCGCGAAGCTGTTCCAGATGCAGACCGAGGTGCGGACGGCCGCCTGAGGCGACCGACGCAAACGCTCATGCTGGGTCAGCGCGTGGTGCTTGCCACCGGCAATCCCGGAAAGTTGCGGCAGTTTGCAGAGTTGTTAGGCGACTCCGGCCTGGCATTGGTGGGGCAGTCGGACTTCGGCGTCGAACCTCCACCGGAAACCGGCAGCACATTTCTCGAGAATTCCTTGCTGAAGGCGCGCAATGCCGCGCGCCTTACCGGATTGCCAGCCATCGCCGATGACTCCGGAATCGAGGTTGACGCCCTGGGTGGCCGCCCGGGCCTGTTCTCGGCCCGCTACGCCGGTGAGGGCGCCAGCGACGAGCAGAATCTGCGCAAGATGTTGCTGGAGCTCGAAAACGTACCGTCAAAAAATCGCACCGCGCGTTATCGCAGCATCATCGTATTTCTGGTTGACGCGAACGATCCCACGCCGCTGATCGGCGAGGGCGTCTGGGAAGGGTCGATCGCCACGGATCCGCGCGGTGCCGGCGGATTTGGCTACGACCCGATATTCATTCCCTGCGGTGACATGCGTACTGCAGCTGAGATGCCTGCCGATGAACGCAACGAGCGCAGCCATCGAGGCCAGGCGTCGCGCGCTTTCCTTGCCCAGCTCGAAGCAAAGGTTCGCGGATGAAAATGCCGCCGCTCGCGTTGTACGCGCACTTTCCGTGGTGCGTGCAGAAGTGCCCGTATTGCGACTTCAATTCGTACACGCTTCGCGATGAATTGCCGGAGCAGCGCTACGTCGAAACGTTGCTGCGCGATCTCGATGCCCAGCTCGAAGGACTGGAGGCGCGACCGCTGACGAGCATTTTTCTGGGCGGCGGAACCCCCAGCTTGTTTGCTCCCGATGCGATCGGGCGCGTCATCGAACACGCGCGCGCGCACGCGGGGTTCGCCGATGGCATCGAAGTCACCCTCGAGGCCAACCCGGGGACCATCGAACGTGGCCGGTTCGCCGAATACCGGGCGGCGGGCGTCACGCGCGTCTCGCTGGGTGCGCAGAGCTTTGATGAGCGTCAGCTGAAGTTGCTCGGCCGCATACATTCTGCGGACGAGACGCGCCGCGCCGCCGAAGAGCTGCATGCGGCGGGCCTCGCCAACTTCAATCTGGACCTGATGTATGCGCTTCCCGGGCAAACGGCAGCGGAAGCACAGGCTGATTTGCGCGCTGCGCTCGCGCTCAATCCGGCACATCTGTCGCAGTACCATCTCACCATCGAGCCCGGGACGCAGTTCGCGGCTGCACCGCCGGTGCAGCCCGCGGATGAAATCGTCGAGGACATGCTGGAGCGTTGCCTCCACTTGCTCGAGGCGGCCGGATTCGAACAATACGAAGTGTCCGGGTATGCCCGCGCGGGAGCCCGATGCGCCCACAACCTTAACTACTGGACTTTCGGTGATTACATTGGCATCGGCGCCGGTGCCCATGGAAAGCTTTCGTTTCCCGAGCGCGGCTTCGCCGTGCGCACCCAACAGACGCGCGAGCCCAGGCGCTATCTGGCGGCCGATCCGGGTGCCCTGGTGCGAAAACGGATTTCCGAGGCAGACCTGCCGTTCGAGTTCGCGATGAACGGATTCAGGCTCGTCGATGGCTTCGAAGGCGAGCTGTTCGAAGCCCGGACCGGCCTGTCGATCGACTTGCTCGAACAGGCGCTTGCGACTCAGGTGTCGCGCGGTCTGGTGGAACGCGATGTCCGGCGCTGGCGCGCGACGCCCAAAGGGTTCCGATTTCTCAATGACATACTGGTTGAATTGCTGCCGGCATCACCGTTACTCGGGGTCCCGTGAGGTTGCCTGCCCTGTGGCGGGGCGCTTTTATGCACAGAGCCCAGGGACGGGCACGTAAACAATGGCATTACGGCTGGTTTCAATCCTGTTGCACTATAAACACGGTGTAAACCACTGATTAACAATGGTTTAACGCAATGGTCATTATTTGACCAAGCTAACGGTTTTGCGCAGATCGCAGTGGTTTCGTTGCCGGAACGGGGAGCTACTCACAGAGTTATCCACAAATTCTGTGGATAACGCGGCCTTGGTTTCGGCCCTTGAGAACCCACAACTGGCCCGCTAGACTGCGCGCCCTTTTTCTTGTGACCGGCCGGCCAAATCCGCCCGGATAGAGAGAACCCATGAAAGCCGATACGCATCCCGAATACAACGAAATCAACGTGACCTGCACCTGCGGGAACGCGTTCAAGACGCGGTCGACTCTGGGACACGACCTGCAGGTCGAAGTCTGTGCCAGCTGCCACCCGTTCTACACGGGCAAGCAGAAGATCCTGGACACTGCTGGCCGGGTCGACAAATTCCGCAAGAAGTACGCCGCCGCTTCGACGCGCTAAGCGAACTTTTCCGGCACTCAATGCCACTCATGAAGGCGCCTCCGGGCGCCTTTGTGCTTTGCCGGCAGGCGTTTCCCGGAACTTGTTATAGCGCTGCCGTATCGTAGTTAAATACGCGCTCGGCCCGCCCGCGGAGACCTAAACCAATATGAAGCGCATTCGGCTACTTCCACTCCTCCTGGCAGCCAGCGCCGTGTTGCTGAGCGGATGCGCGAGCAACCCGGCCACGGGCGGAAAAAACGTGGTGCTCGGTTCGATGGACGGTGAAAAGAAGACCGTCCAGAAGCATCACCAGGAAATCGTCAAGGCGATGGGCCTGTATGACAACCAGGCGACCCAGGAATACGTGAGCATCGTCGGGCAGCGCCTGGCGCTGGCGAGCGATCTGCCCAACGAGGAATTCAAGTTCTTCGTCATCGATGACGCTGGCATCAACGCGTTCACCACAGGTTGCTGCAATGTCTACGTAAATCGCGGACTGCTCGTGAATCTCAACTCGGAGGCCGAGCTCGCCGGTGTACTGGGTCATGAGATCGGTCACATCACCGCGCGTCACCCCGCCCGCCGGCAGACGCGCGGCGTGGCCTCGCAACTCGGTGCGATGGCCGCGGCAATCCTCACCGGCTCGAATGCCATTGGTCAGCTCGCCAACATTGGTGCTGCAGCCTGGATGAGCGGCTATGGTCGAGAAAACGAAATGGAAGCGGATCGCCTCGGCATGAAGTACATGGTGAAAGCCGGGTACAACCCGGAGTCAATCGGCAATGTGTTCGACATGTTCCAGGCGGGAGAAAAATTCGAGCGCCAACGCGCCGCGGAAGAAGGGCGAGAGCCGCGTCTGTATCACGGCGTCTTCTCCAGTCATCCGAGTCCGGACCAACGCGCCGTCCAAGCTGCCAAGGGTGCGGCAAACATCCAGGACTCGCCCCCGGAAGGATGGCTCGAACGCCGTAATGAATACCTGACCACGATCAACGGCATCGCCTATGGCTCGAGCAAGGCTCAGGGCGTCGTGCGCGACAACCGCTTCTATCACGCGGACATGGGGATAACGCTCGCGTTTCCACGCGGCTGGACCATCGAGAACCAGCGCGATCGACTGATCGCATTTACGCCGAAAAAAGACGCGGTCATCCAGGTGATGATCGATGCCAAGCCGGATAAACAAGCGCCACGCGAATTCCTGCTCACGAAACTGAAAGGACAGTCCACGTTCAAAGGTGAGCCTCTGACCACCGCAGACGGCGAGGGCTACTCCATCGTCGCTCGCAGCGGTTCGCCGCTCGACAACGGTACTGGCCCCGTGCGTTGGGCTGTCATCTATAGAGGCCAGAGCGCGTACATCTTTGCGGGCGCTAGCCGCTCGGCGCTGGAAGGTGTGCCCGAAGTCGATGGCCTCATCAAATCGACGACGCTGACACTACGCGGCCTCAAGCCGTCGGAGTTTCCCCTTGCCGAGCCGTATCGCATAAAAGTGGTGAAGGCCACTGACGCGACCAAGCTGTCTGACTATGCGTCCGACATGCCCGAAGATAAATTCAAAAAAGAAACTCTCGAGTTGATCAACGCCATGTATCCGAGCAAGCGGCCAAAAGCCGGTCAGCTATTCAAGATAGTCGAGTAGCGTTTCTCGCTCGAGCGCTCATGGGCGCGGTCGTTGCCTTGATTCCGTTCGCGGACCATGTAAGGCTCATCGCGTCATCAGAGCTTGCGAATCATGGCCGATAAAACACTTGAACTCATAGATACGGCTACCGGCAAGAAGGCCGTGCTTCCCGTTCGCTCCGGCACCGTCGGGCCCTCCGTCATCGACATCGGGCCGATGGCCAAGGAATTCGGCGCGTTCACCTTCGATCCCGGTTATGGTGCAACTGCTGCGGTCGAGAGCAAGATCACCTACATCGACGGTGATGCCGGCGTGCTCACGCATCGCGGCTATCCCATCGAGCAGCTCGCCGAGAAAAGCTCGTTTATCGAGGTCTGCTATCTACTGCTGAATGGCAACCTGCCGAACAAACCGCAACTCGAAGAGTTCTCGCGCAGCATCCGTAATCACACGATGATCAACGAATCGCTGCTGCGATTCTTCGGTGGCTTTCACCACAACGCGCATCCCATGGCGATGGTCTCGGCGGTGGTG
>DASTTJ010000078.1:0-6085 GCA_035760205.1 Steroidobacteraceae bacterium
GCATTGCTTCCCTGGGACTCGCGGGGGCCGTAGGCGCCATTGGCGCGCTCGGGGCTCTCGGCAGGCGAGGGCCGACGCCCTACTTGCCGATGCTGCTGTATTGCGCGTGGTGCATGGTTCCCATCGCATACGCTTCCGATACTAACTATCTCCTGTATCAAGTAGTGAGCCTGCTTTGTGTGGTCGTCGCCGGCATCGGCGCTTTCGGCGGGTCGGCGGCGGCACACGAGCGCGCCTTTCGCACGCTGTCGAAGACTTTGATGTGGACGCTCGCTCTTGCACTGGGCTTGAGCGTCGCCGGTCTCTGGTTGTGGCCGGCGCGCGTTTGGGAATATGCGATCGGCGATGTGCCCCGATTCCGTGGGCTCATGTCCGAACCCGCTTCGCTCGGTGTCGCTGCAGGCTTATTGGTCGGTTTTGCGTGGGCGGTGCTACGCAATCCGTTGCTTCGGTTTCCACTCGTGGGACTGGGGCTGGTCAGCCTGGTGCTCACCGGCTCGCGCACCCCCTTGATCGCAATGCTGATCGCGGTCCTCTTTGTCGCCGCTGTTCACAAGTCCGCGAAGACGTTGTTCCTCGCCGGGACCGGCGTGGCGGTAGTCGTAGCATTGGGATTGGCCGCAGGCGTGCAGCTGGATCGGGGCACCGTTGACCGCGCGGTGCGCGCAAATTCGCTGACCAATTTGAGCGGCCGGCTGGCGCTGTGGCAATACGGTTGGGAGCTCGGTCGCGGACAGCCCGTGTTCGGCCGGGGGCTGACGATGGGATCGCAAGCCTTGGCACCGGACGGCTCGACAATGCCGGCTGGCGGATCGTCCCTGGCGAATGGTCATCGAGATGGACGTGAGGTTGCAAGGGCCACATTTCATAACGGGTATCTGCAGTCGTACCTGGATTCGGGCTTGATGGGAGCGCTGCTTTATCTGCTGGTGGTCGCTGCCGCGGGGTGGCGCGCGCTGGCCGCGGAGAAGACAGCCGAGTCCGGCATGATTCTCTACGTCATGGTTTTTCTGGCGGTTTCAAATCTGGGCCAGAACGCGATCCAGGGACCATCCACCGTCTACGGCGTGGTGTTCTGGCTGTTGGTTGCAGCAGCAGCCACTTTGCCGCGCAGGCAGGGCCGCCTTGAAACGAAAGGTGCGGTCATACATCAGGCCGAAACAGCGGCCTGCGATAACGCACGGCCATGATTCGCAATTCCCACAACTGGACCGCGCTGTACCGAGCGTTATGGGTGTTCGCCAACCCGGTGCAGTTCGCCTGGAGCGTCTTGCGACGTTCGGCGCCGGCGTCAGTCAGGCTGCGCACGCCCACCGGCACGGTGACGCTGAATTTGCGAAATTTCGAGAGTCTGAAGACGGCATTCAGCGTGTTCTGCCGCGAGGATTATCGCACCGAGACCGATCGGTCATTCGTGTTCCTCGACGTTGGCGCGAACGTGGGCATCAGCGCCGTGTATTTCCTGACGCGCAACGGCCGCAATACTGTACGTTGTTATGAGCCGGACAGCGCCAACCTCGAGTTCCTGACTGCCAATCTCGACGCCTTTGGCGCGCGCGCAACCGTTCACGCCATGGCCGTCGGTACCACCACGGGCACTGTCACCTTGTACTGCTCGGAAGACGGCAAATACACATCCACGCTTGCCTCGCATCATGCCGTCGTGGTGCAGCGTGTACCTTGCGTTGCGTTCGGGGATGTGCTGGCCGCGTTGCGCCGCTGCGATTGGCCGGTGATCGTCAAGCTCGACGTGGAGGGCATCGAACGCGAGCTGATCGGCTATACGGATTTCGCCGCGCATCCGCACGTGACGCGCCTGTTCTGCGAGTCCACTGACTGCAGCTCATTGATCGCCCGTCGCCACATTCGTTCGCTGCGTAATGGCTATGTGGAAGACCTGCGCTTCCTGTCGGGCACCACGTGCTGAAAGATTCGGTGGCCGAGATCAAGGTGCTGTCGCACGCCTGCATGTTGGCGAGGTTCGGGAATACTTCGATCATCATCGATCCATGGTTATTAGGCAGCTGTTACTGGCGCTCGTGGTGGAACTTTCCCGAACCGCAGTTCGACGCTGACGAGGTGCGTGCAGTCGACGCCGTGGTCATCTCACATATCCACTGGGACCATTGGCACGGCCCGACCATCAAGCGGTTACTCAAGGATCGTCCGTTCATCGTGGCCGATGAGCCGCATCGCCGCAGCGCAGACGATCTGCGTCGCATTGGCGTGCGCGATGTGACCTGTGTCCCGCACGGCGGATCGGTGGTCGTCGGCGACGGAGTCAAGCTGACGCTGCACCAGTTCGGTCTGTGGACCAGCGACACTGCGATCGCTATTGAGCTGGGCGCCACGAAGATTCTGAATGCCAACGACGCGAAGATCGCCGGCCTGCCGCTGCGCCGCCTGTTGCGGCGCCATGGGCGTTTCGACTTCGCGCTGCGTAGCCACAGTTCGGCGAATGCACGCTCGTGTTTTCGCGTCGAGGGGCAGAGTGCGGTGCGCGACGACGCCATGCACTACGCGCGGTCTTTCCAGTTGTTCATGCAGGCCGTGCAGCCGCGCTACGCGGTGCCGTTCGCCAGCAACCACTGTTATCTGCACACCGACACCGAAAGTTTCAACGATCTCGCCGTTAATCCGCTGCGCCTGCGCGCTCAGCTCGAGCAACTTGGTGGCCTGGCGGGGCCCGAGCTGGTGGTCATGGCGCCGGGTTCAAGCTGGCGCGCCAATCGCGGTTTCGAATTGGCATCGACTCAGGCTTTCGAGAATCCCGCGCAGTACATAGCCGACTACCGCGTGAACAAATCGGCTGCGCTCGCGGCCAACCTCGCGGAGGAACAGCGCGTCGAAATCGCGAGTGCCGTTTGGCACCGTCTGCTGAGCCATCTGAAGCGCATTCCGCGCTGGCGAAGGCGCCTCGGCCGCATCCCAGGTTGCGGTATCGAGCTGTATTGGCCCGATGGTCGTCAGCGCTGGTTCGAACTAGATGTCGCCGCCGCGAAGGTGATTGAAGTGCAGGCGCAGGATGCCGCGTCATGGCCTGCGCGTATGCGCTGGCCAGCAGCTGTATTTCGCGACGTGGTGATGAAGTGCATGTATTCGCAGGGGATGATCTCGAAGCGATTCCAGTTCGTCGGAAAATCGCAGCGTGACCTCGATGCGCTGATTCGCACGTTCGGACTGCTCGGCCAGGTTGAAGCGGGTGTGTTTCCGTTGCGGATGCCCTACCTCCTGCGAACCATTCGATGCTACGCAAGGCGTTGGGCAGAACTGCTGGTCTACCTGCAGGCCGCGTATTTGATAGTCCTGCGCGGTCGCCCGGGGTATGAGGTGGAAGAGATTCTGCTCAGGGCGGTACGTACCGGTGGCCAGCGCAATTCCTCTGGCCGTGAAACTGAGATCGCGACACCACAGTTGCGTGACGAAAAGATTCCACTTCCGTGAAAATAGTGCCGCGCGCCGCTCGGTAACGAGCCATTCACAAAAGCGGCTGAGCATTGATGGCTGGCGACCGGAGATGAGCGTGAAGGAATTTTTTTCGGGCATGCGACTGTACGGCGACGACATGGACGAGGCGGGCGTGCTCGCGTGGTATCGGGACGAGGAACGGGCGTATTACGAGCTCTGGGGCCAGAATCGCGATCGCGGGTTCTATGACTATCACGCGTTGAATACACGCCACGGCTTCCGCCATTTGCCGGTCGGCAGCCTCGGTCGATTGCTGAGCTTTGGCGGTGCCAACGGCGAAGAGGTGCGGCCGATAGCGGCTCGCGCATCCAGCGTGGTGCTGGTGGATCCGACCGACTACGGCACCCGTGAGCTCGCGGGAACGAAGGTGGAATACCGCCGCCCGAATTCGCTGGGCGCGCTGCCCGCCGATGATGGCGAGTTCCAGGCGTTGACGTGTTTTGGCGTTCTGCACCACATTCCGGATGTCACTCGAGTGGTGCGTGAGTTCGCGCGCTCGTTGAGTCCGGGAGGCATTGCGCTCATCCGCGAGCCGATCGTATCCATGGGCGACTGGCGACGTCCTCGCCGCGGCCTCACCAGCCGCGAGCGCGGAATTCCGCTGCAGCTGTTCGACGAGATGATTCGAAGCGCTGGATTCGAGGTGCTGCGGCGCCAGCGTTGCGTGCATCCACTGACGCCGCGCGTGGCGCGGGTACTGGGCGTCAACGCCTACAACTCGCCTCAGCTGGTCGCACTCGACATGGCACTCTGCACACTGCCGCCATGGCGGACGCGATATCACGCGTTCCGCTGGTGGCAACGCTTGCGGCCAGCGGCTGTCGCGTACGTGCTACGCAAGCACTGAGGCCATCAACAGCGTTCCAAGTGGCTACCGGTCGTCGTGCCTGACTGGTCGCGCGGGAACTCCGGCCGGATCGAACGGCATGCAAGATTTGTTTGCGATGCAGAAGTCGAGCAGTGCCTCCGCGGTGCGTACCGATTTGGGAACGGTGAGTTCGACCGGTGCCTCGATGATCCCGGTGCTCACGGCCATTGGCACGAGCGAAGGCGCACCTGATTCGCTGACGACATTGCTGCGGATTTGATTGCCTTCTGGCATGGGCGCGCGATCCCGCCGCATGGACGCGAGAAGGGGATAGGCCGCCGCCCAGGTCGCATCGCGAACGGGCATTGCATTCAGGCGCTTGTCCATGACCTCGCCAGGCGCGACGGCCCGGTGTGCCCAGGTCAGCGCGCGTTCGTCGACGTGTAGCGGGGTGTGCGTCGACAGAAACAGATTCTTCGTCACAATGTTGTCGCGCCCACCGCCGACCAGGACACCGTATTGCGCATCGACAATAGCGTTATTTTCGATTCGCGTTCCGCTCATCATGTCGTCCAGATAGATTGCCGTGACCATTCCCCCGGCGATCGCCGGCTGCAGATGCGTGAAGACATTGCGACGGATGACGGTGCCGCGCGCGGTCCAGTCCCGTCCGGCATAGATCGCCCCTGCGTCACTGACGTCGAGGCAGACGCGCCCTATCCAGTTCGCCTCAATCAGGTGATCGTTACCTTCGTAGTACACCGCCGAATGCGGGGCATCTTCGATGGTATTGCCGCGAACCACCTGGCCAACGCCTTCGAGACGAATGGCCGACGCCGGCGTGTCGAGGCGCTGAGAGGGCCGGCTGATTCGGCTGTTTTCAATGTGATGCCCGGCGCGGCGCAATTGCGCGCGGTCACCGCCGCGCAGCAGAACCGCGTGTTGCCCGACGTCAACGATCGAACTGCCGCGAATTCGAACGTCGCGCCCGCCATCGGCGACAACGCCGCTACGGCCGATATCGCGGATCATCAGTCGCGACAACACTATGTCGCTGCTGTTCTCCACCACCACGGCGTGACCCCGCGTGGCCGCGAAGGTGAGATCCATGATCTCAAAGGCTTGTACGTTGCGCAGATGGAGCAGTGGTTCGGTGAGAACCGTGAGGCGCAATGTGCCGTGGGAAGATCCCTCGTGCGGCCGGGCAATCAGGCGCCCACGCGCCGCATCGAACCAGTATTCACCGCTTGCACGCAGCGCTGAGCGCAGGTTGAGCACGCGATATCGACCCGCAGGGCCGATGCCAGTGCGGCCCTGCCCGGACAGGCGCAGGGTCCGCTGCAAGTCGTCCGACGCGACGAGGCGCAAATAATCCGCATGCCAGGGATACTTGAAAAAGCCCAGCGTCCATGCAGAGGTTTCGTCGCGCCATTCGGCAAGAGGTGCTTCGTTTTCCGCCCGTATGGTGTTCTCGTCGCCGGCCGGACCGGTGAACAGTGCCCAACCTTCACGCGGCCAGCGGGCGAGGCGCAACGCACCCTGGGAATCGAACAGCGACGGCCACGCCGCATCGTCGCTGCTGTGTGACCGCGGTTGCGCCAGACGGGCGCGCCACTGCGCAGGCAAATCGATATCGACGGTGCCGTTCGCTGAACTTTCGACGCGCGCATCGAGCGTGGCGAGACTCCGCGCCCCCGTAAGCCGCGTGCCGACCGCCGCGCCGGAAATAGTCCAGCGCACCACCTGGACTGGCAAAGCCGCGCCATCGATCCGCCAGCTTTCGGCGAGCTCGAATTCGCCGGCGGCGAG
>DASTTJ010000079.1:0-2299 GCA_035760205.1 Steroidobacteraceae bacterium
GCTGTGGATGCGACAGGGCGAGGCGCAGCAGTTCGCCTCCGGTGTAGCCGGAGGCGCCGATGATCGAGACGGAGGCCAATGAATTAAGAATTAAAAATTCAAAATTAGAAACAACACCTAAGCGGAGGCGCCTTCAGCGAGCGAAATCGACGCGAGGTGCGGCTGTTCGTCCTCGCTCCACCCGTTGGCCGCGTTCCATCCTCGCCTCGCCACGTCGAGGCAGAAGTCCACCATGCGCTCGGGAATGTTCACGTTGGTCGGCGCAATGCTGTTGCGGAACTCCATCGTGTAGTTCACTTCGTTCACCAGCAATCCGCGATCGGGATCCTCGAACAGATCCAGCGCCACCACGCCGCCGCCGCACGCCCTGGCCGCGCGCGTGCAGATGTCGGCGAGCTCCGGCGTGACCGGGCAGTTGCTCGACGTCCCGCCCCGCGCGGTGTTGGTGATCCAGTTGGGCGAGGTGCGATAGATCGCGCAAATCGTGTCCGCTCCCACCTGGAACGCGCGAATGTCGCGGCCCGGCTTCTTCACGTATTCCTGGATGTAGAAGATGCTGTGGTGATAGCTGCCCAGCGTTTCCTTGTGTTCGAGAATCGCTTCGGCCGCGTCGCGATCGTTCACCTTGCTCAGCAGGCGTCCCCACGAACCCACGGTGGGCTTCAAGACCGCCGGGTAGCCGAGCGTCTCGATGGCTGCGAGCGCGCTCTCCGGCGTGTAGGCCACCAATGCCTTCGGCTGCGGCACCGCGGCCGCCGCCAGCGCGCTGGTCGTCATCAGCTTGTTGCCGCAGATGTCCGCGCACAGGGCGGTGTTCACGGTCTTCACGCCCTGGTCGTTGAGGATCTTCAGGCTGTAGAGCGCGCGGCTGTGATTGATGCAGCGCTCGACGATGACGTCGTAGTGCTGGTACGGGTGCTTCCCGACGTCGGTGATGTCGAAGATCAGTTTCTGGTCGTCGAGCAGGTCGAGCGTGACGCCGCGCCGCTCAAAGGCTTCGAACAATAATTTTTCTTCGACCCTGACTCGGCTGTAGAGCACGCCGACACGTGGGTTACTCACCCCAGTCCTCTTCTTCCTGGGGCGCCAGGGCCAGCGTAAGTGGTTCGAGGGACGTCACTTCGAGCTCCGCGCCGCAACCAGGGCATTGCGCGATTTCGTTCTGCATCACCTTGTCCAGGGTGATGTCAGCGAGGCATTCGGGGCACTGGGTCTGCCCAGTGGCGGTCTGAAGGGCCATGCGATTGACTCCGATAAGGAAAGTGCAAACCCCAGATTGTACAACGCCATCTCATCCTGAAGGACAGCACGCGTATGAAGTTGATGATTGTGGCGGTGAGCCTCGCTCTCGTTCCGCTAAGTGTTTCCCTTACCGGGACTTCGTCATCGGATGTTGTCCAGCAACGCACCGCGGCCGCGGCGACTCCCGCCTCCGAACATTCGTGGGCGATGCGCGAGACGCTCGCCGACATCCAGGAAATGGCGGGGAAGCCCGTGTCCACGACGGATGCGGAGGTGTGGAGCATGTTGGCCTGGACTCCAAACGCGTCGCTGGTGGCCTTCGCCGCCGCCCAGTTCGGCCCAGCGGTTGCGCTCAGCGAAGCGCCACTGCGGGATCAATACCCGGCATTGCTGCAGGCGAGCACCGCGCAATTGTTCGCCGCGAGTGACGAGGTTTCAAAGGGTCTGAAGCAGAACCTGCGCAATCCACGCGCGCACGAGGCGGCAGCAGTGATCCTCGCGGCGTTTGGATTGCAGGAAGCGGCGGGGTATCTGACGGATCACCGCTGGGTGATGAACCGCATGACCGCACACCTGGCCGTCGCAGCGGCGCTGCGCCGCGGCACGCCAATGAGCGTGGACGGGCAGTTGGCCAGCGCCACCCTCGCCGCGCTGGCTGGTCGCCAGGCCATGGCGCTCGAGACGATCGCGCGCTTGGGGGATCCGCAGGGCGACTCACCACGGGCCGCATGGCAGCGCGCGCTGCTGATGCGGATCAAGCAGGATTGGCGCGTGTTGAACAAGCCGGCCACGGCCACGCGGTTGGAAAAGCTCGAGTACCTGCGTGCCAGGCGCAGCGTGGTCAACGACCGGCGCGCCGGACTGGAACTCGAACAACTCAACGAGCCGGACGCCGCTGACTTTGCGCGAATCGTGCAGTCGTTTCCGCGCGGTGTCGAGGACGGGAACCAGTTCGTGGCCGATGGTATCGTCCGCGAGCTGAAGGCATTGGCGCACCTGCATCAACGGGAGTTCGAGCGTCCCCTCCCGCAGCCGTTGCCCGATTCGGTCAACCATC
>DASTTJ010000080.1:0-4795 GCA_035760205.1 Steroidobacteraceae bacterium
CGAACGCGCGGCTACCGTGAAGTAATTGCCGCGCCCGAGATGCATCCGCGGGATACGTTCGGCTGGATATCCCTCGATGCGGTGGAGCAGACCCACAGCGCCGAGACCTGCGCTGTTCACCACGAAGCGCGCTTCGATTTCGGTGGCGCTGTCGCCGCCGGTTTTCACGAGGAAGCCCTCTTTGACGCGAGCCAGACTTTCCACCGGGCAATCGCACACCAGTGTGCCGCCGGCATTTTCCATATCGCCTTGCAAGGCGAGCATGTAGGGGTGCTGATCGACGATGCCACTGGTGGGGCAAAGCAGGGCGGCGGTGCAACGCACTTCGGGCTCGAGCTTGTGGGCCTCGGTGCCGGAGATCATGCGCACGTCGTCCACGTCATTGAGGTGCGCACGTTCCAGCAGATGCAGCAGGACCTGCTCTTCTTCGTCGCCATTGGCGATGATCAGCTTGCCGCTGTTGTGATGATCGACTCCGCGAGCCTTGCAGTACGAATACAACGCGCGGTTGCCGGCGACGCAGAAGCGAGCCTTGAAACTGCCGGGCGCGTAGTAGAGGCCTGCATGTATTACGCCGCTGTTGCGCGCCGAGGTGATGGTGCCGGGATGCGTCTCGGCCTCGAGCAACAGGACTTCGCGCCCCGCCAGCGCCAGTGCGCGTGCGACGGCGAGTCCCACCACACCCGCACCGATGACGACGCATTCGATCTTGTCTGCCATATACTCAATTTATCATGCAAACATCCCCTCTCGGCCGCGTCCTCGGGACGCTCCTGCTCGCCGCCCAGGTTTCCTGCAGCGGCACATCCGGCAACCCCTATGCGTCGATCGGGAACCCGCCGCTGTTGCAGGCCAGGCTGCACACCGTGACGCTCGCGACCGACGGTCCCGAAGTCGCCGAGGCGCTGCAGGTGAAGGGTTATGCACCCGCCCAATTCACCTCTAACTATCCAGCCTCGAACGCCGTCGAAGCATCATTGTGGAGTGTGCCCCTGGCCGCCGTCGAAAACGTGACGTACTACAAGGCGCCGGCCGCGGGCGCGGATGTGCGCGTGCTCAAAATGGCGCTGGCCGCCAGGGCCGCCCCGGCGGATGCAGCCGTGGAAAAGGCGTTCTTCAGGAATGTGCTGGGCAGTGACGTGCCGCAAGTGCCCGCGGACGTCGATCGTGCGGCCAACGCCCGCGTGCAGGCATGGACGTACGTGATTCCCAACGTGCGGGACGCGAGCAAGCGCTTGCGGGAAGGCGGTATCCCCGTGGTGTTCGACCCCGTGGCAATCACCACCGCGTATCTCGGTGACCACAAGGCCATGGCCATTCGTGCGCCGGATGGCACCATCGTCGAGCTCGTGGAGACGGCCGCGCAATAGCTTGTCCGAGCGAACCCTCACTCATTTTTCGCGTTCGATCGTCACGAGCAACATGCCTTCGGTCTCCTCGACGCGGCTGCTCATCCGCGCCGATTTCTTCGACGCCGCCGGCAGCCGCAGATAGGCGTCGCCCAGGGCGCGAAGATAGTAGTCGTGCGGAAATCCGGTGTCGTAAACGCCGAGTACGCAGCTGGTGCCCGTGGGTACTGGGGTCAGTAACAACTGCCCGCCAGGGATGTTTACCTTGGACATCAGTTTGATGCTGCCGTCAGCGGCCTTCGGCTCCGCGGTGAAATGCGAAGCGAAAACGCGCGGATCGGGCTTGGCAGTCGACGACGCGATTTTCATGCACGGGCCGATGACCGCGTCTGCAAACGCATCGAATGCGGCGAGCGTCGGCATCAGCATGTCGATGTGGTTGGTGACCGCCATGGAGCTCGTCCGTCCGTCGGTGCTCGCGGTGAAAGTGACCACGACATCATTGCTGTTGGTCTGCTGCCAGACGCGTTGGCCGGCCGCCGGGCCGTTGATTTCTTTCCATCCGGAGTCGGGCTTCCTCAGCCGGTCGCTCACGAGATCGAAAGCGTTCGAACTACCGGTGACGGTCGTCAGACATCCCTCGAGCCCGGTGGTGACGTACGCCACCACTCTCACGCCCGCGGACAGCGACTTGAAGGTTACGCGATGCACGGGTGTCGAGTCCTCCGCGTTCAATGCATTGACCAGCGGCTCAACGGCTGCTGGCGGCGCGGCGGATAACGGGCGAGCTGCCTGAAGCGTTGCGCCGGGAAATTTTCGCACGGCATTGGCAAGCTTCGACGGATCCTGGCCGACCAGGACACCGCAGTAGTTCACCGCGAAGTCGATGGCTTGCGTGTCCGGGGGGCTGATCTCCGCGGCATGCACTGAACCTGCTGCCAACAGGAGGATGATGCAGGGCAGTTGGGCAATCGTTCGCATGGAGCTATTCACCTGGCACCAACGGGCGCAGTACTTTGCCGGGGTTCATGATGCCGTTCGGATCGAAGGCCTGTTTCACTCGTCGCATCAGATCGAGTTCCACGGGATTTGCGTATCGCTCGAGCTCGAACACCTTCAATTGGCCGATACCGTGTTCGGCGGAGAAGCTGCCACCGAACTCCTGCACGAAGTCGTGGATGGCCCGCTTCACTTTCTGCTCCACGGCCTGAAGCTGCGCCACCTGCGTGCCGGCGCGCTGATTGATGTTGAAGTGGAGGTTCCCGTCGCCGAGATGCCCGTACGGCACCAGCACGCCTTGCGGAATGTGCTGCGCCAGCCAGGCGCCCGCAATATCTATGAAGCGCGGTACCTGCGAGACGGGAACCGAGATGTCGTGTTTCAGGCTCGCGCCGTCCTTGCGCTGCGCTTCCGGGATGGATTCGCGCAATCGCCAGAAGGCTTCGCGCTCGCGGGCGTTCTGCGCCACGGCTGCGTCGCTGATCCAGTGGTTTTCGAGCGCGCTTTCCAGCGTCTTCTGCAGGATCGCCTCCAGTGATTCGTCGGCACGCGCGGAGGAGAGCTCTGCGAGCACGTACCACGGCGAAGGCGCGGACAGCGGGTCCGTGACACCCGGGATGTGGCGGGTGGTCAGTTCGACGCCGATGCGCGGAATCAACTCGAACGAGGTCACGCAGTCGCCGCTGGACTGCCGGAGCGCGCCTAACAACGAGACCGCGGCGGCCGGGTCGCGCACCGCCACGAACGCGGTGGCGCGCGAGCGCAGCGCGGGATAAAGCTTGATGCAGGCGGCCGTGATGATCCCGAGCGTGCCTTCGGCGCCCAGGAACAGCGATTTGATGTCGTAGCCGGTGTTGTCCTTGCGCAGGCCCGTCAGCGTATTCATGACGCGGCCGTCGGGCAGCACCATTTCGAGGCCCAGCACCAGTTCGCGCGCCATGCCGTAATGGATGACGTTGAGGCCGCCGGCGTTCGTGGACAGGTTGCCGCCGAGCATGCAGCTGCCTTCGCTGCCCAGGCTCAGCGGTAGATAGCGGTCGGCGTCGGCCGCCGCGGTCTGCAGGCTGGCGAGGATGCAGCCGGCCTCGGCGACCATGGTGTAGTTGTCGGGGTCGATGGCGCGTACGCGGTTCATGCGCGCGAGCGACAGCAGCACCTGGCTGCTCGAAGCATCCGGCGTGGCGCCGCCGCAGTAACTGGTATTGCCGCCCTGGGGCACGACGCCGATGCGATGTTCGTTGCAGAAGGCGAGCACACGCGCCACCGTCTCGGTATCGGCGGGCGCCAGCACCGCTAGCGCGTGGCCGCGATACAGCGCGCGATGGTCGCGCAGCATCGGGAGGATGCGCTCGCGATCGGTGAGGATTGTGGCGTCATCGACCAGCGCGCGCAGGCCGTGAAGGGATTTGGCAAGGTCGTTCACGCGCGCATGATAGCGCGTGCCGAACTACGGAAGTTGGTGCCCGGCACCTCCCCGGCAGCCGGGGGCTACTGGCCTATTTGACCGATCGCTTCTCGATGCGACGCGGATGGTGATCACGCACCGACACGGGCACGGGCTTGAGTTCCCAGATGATCCCCATCCACGACATCGCCTTGAGCAGGTAATAGGTGATGTCGACTTCCCACCAGTAGAAGCCCTGTCGGGTCGAGCTCGGGTAGTGGTGATGGTTGTTGTGCCAGCCTTCGCCAAGCGTGATCAACGCGAGGAACCAGTTGTTGCGGCTCGAATCGCCAGTCTTGTAGCGTTGGTTGCCGAACACGTGTGACAAAGAATTGATGGTGTAGGTGCCGTGAGAGGTCAGGACGGTGGACACGAAAAATCCCCAGACGAGCATCTGCCAGCCGTTGGTGCCGAGCTGCGGGGCCCACTTTTCCAGCGCCACGCCGAGGAAGAACACCGCCACGGCCAGCACCACCGGCACGATGATGTCGAAGCGGTCGAGCCAGCGCAGCTCGGGGAAGTTCATGAGATCGCGCACGCGCTTGAGATCCGGCGCGAAACCCTTCTTCGACAGGAACCAGCTCATGTGCGCCCGTACGAAGCCGTGCTGGATGGGCGAGTGTGCGTCCTCTTTCTTGTCGGAATACTGATGGTGATCGCGATGGTGCGCGGCCCACCAGATCGGACCGCGTTGCACGGCCGAGGAGCCGAGCACGCCGAACAGGAATTGCGCGACCCGCGAGGTCTTGAACGACTTGTGTGAGAAATACCGGTGATAGAAACCGGTGATCGCGAACATGCGGATGAAGTAGAGCGCGACGCAGACGATGATCGCGACCGGGCTCACCCCGACCACGAACGCAAACAAGCACGCGGCGTGCATGAGGATGAATGGCAGCGTGCGGACCCAGTCGATGCGGTCGGCACCGGGATGATCGGTGTCGAAGCTCGATGCCCGGGCCGTGTCGAACCAGTGCAGCACCGCGCGCGCGAGGCGTGCCAG
>DASTTJ010000081.1:0-2636 GCA_035760205.1 Steroidobacteraceae bacterium
GCGCAAGAACTGGAAATTTGATACCGGCGATCTGGAGAAGAGGCAGCAGTGGCCCGCCTACACGCGGGCGTTCGAGGCGATGTTTGCCAGGTGTTCGACTGACCACGCGCCCTGGTACGTAGTGCCCGCAAATCGCAAATGGTTCCGTGACTTTGCGGTCTCACAGCTGCTTATTTACGAATTCGAGCAACTGCCACTGCGATTTCCCGCCCCTAACTTCGATCCGAAGACTATTAAGCTTGTTTGAGCGGCTGGAGAGGTTGATAGGCGGCACGAATCCGATATGTCGGCATCCGGCGACGCTTGACTACTAACCCGGGGATTGTTGTTAGACTACGGCCCTCGAATTCCTACCACACGTATCGAGAGGACTCCGGAATGGCCAAGAAGACGAAAGGTGCTCGACACATGCGCGAATGGTCGGCGGGCGACATGAAGAAGTTGCGCCAGTTCGCCAAGCAGAAAGTGTCGGCGCGCGTCGCCGCACAGAAGCTGGGTCGCTCGCCCGGTGCAGTGCGCTACAAGGCCATGATGGAAGGCGTGTCCTTCCGCTCGATCAATCGCAAGAAATAACTAGCTCTGAAGCTCCCGGTGGGCTTCATCCAGCCATTCCCGCTGGGCCTTGCGATAGTGAGCAGGTGCAAATTTGGCCCGGTCCAGCAGCGCTTTCAGCGTCTGCTGGGCCAGCGGCCCCTGATCCGACTTCTTCAATAATCGCGCATAACGCACGCCCGCCTCAGCGCCCGGGTAGTACTCCGCCAGCGCCGCGTACTCCGACAATGCCTTGGCAAGGTCGCCCTCGGCCTCCGCGGCACGCGCATACAGCAAATGTCCGTCCGCGGACTTGAAATCCGGATTCTTCGCGATGAGCTCATCGAGCGTCCGGCGCGCCGCGGCAGGTTGCTCTGCCGCGAACTGCGCGTAGGCGTATCCCAGCAGCAGCTTGGGATCGTCGGTGAAAACTCCCGTCAGACAAGTCTGATAGATAGGCAGGGCCTCCGCTGCCCGGCCGAGGCGCACGAGTTCATCGGCATATCTCTGGCGCGACGCGACGTTGCCAGTGGCGTTCATCTCCGTCTCGAACCTGCGCAGGTTGCCTTCCGGATCGAGCGTGGTGCGCAGGCCACGCACTGCGCGCTGGCTGGTGCGCGAGCGCAGCAGGTCGGGCAGGATTTCGGCGGCGAAATACACCAGCGAACCGACGAATGGAAATGTGATCAGCATCACCAGGACATATACCCAGATGGTGTTCCGCTGCGTCTTGACACAGTGGACGATGAGCCCGAGCGAAATCAGTCCGGAGATCATGTAGAGCGCGAAAGTCATCTGGCCTCTTTAGTTTCGGGCGTAGCTCACGGAAAGGAACGCAGCGCGTCCGCGCGCCGGGAAATAACGGTAGTTGCCGAAAGCGAAGTCTGCTCGGTCGGCGTAACGGTGGTCGAAAAGATTGTCGACGCGCAGCGCGACATCGAAATTGCCGGCCGGCTGCCAGTGGATTCGGGCATTGGCTACCGTATGCCCGGGGTACGTCGCGGTGTTGGCGGCGTCCAGGAAATACTTGCCGACGTAGACGGTATCCACGCCGAGGCGCCACGCTTCGGATTCACCGAGGTTGATGCCGAAGGCGAGCGCGTGCAGATTGCGCGGGGCGGTGTCGACGTCGTTGCCGCTGATGATGGTTTCGCCACCTTCGATGGCGCGCGAGAACGCATATTCGTGCCGCGCGAAGCTGCCGTTGAGCGACAGGTTCCAGCGCCCGGCGTCGAGCCGCGCCTCGTATTCGAAGCCGCGATGGCGCGTCGCGCCGTTACTTACGTTGAATCCATTCGTCTCGCGCAGGATCACATCGCGTTTTTTCATTTCGTAGAACGCGCCGTTCAGCGTCAATGAATCGCCGCTGTACTTCCAGCCGAGCTCGACGGACTCGAGATTTTCGCTCTCGAGATCGGCCTCCGACTGCTGGCGTTGCAGGCGGTAGAGCTCGGTGGTCTCCGGCGGGCGAAATCCGGTGGACAGGTTGACATACATCAGCAGGTAGGCCGGCTTCCATGCCACGGTGAGACTCGGAGAGAGATTGTCGAAGCGATCGCTGCGATCCGCGGGCCGCGAATACAGGCAACCGCCGGAGCCGCAGAGCGTGCCGTCGAAGCGCGTGTTGCCGTCGACCATGCGGTTGTCGTAGTCGTAGTGAGTCTGGTCGGCGCGCAGCGCGGCGGTCGCCCAGAAGGAGTGGCCGTTGTTGTACTCGAGCGCCAGGGTGGTGCCCAGCGTCCGCGAATCCACGGTGTAGTGGTAGTGCAGCCCCGCGGGACGAATGGCATTGGCCGGGGGTGCGCCATCGGTGGCCGGGCCGGGCTGGAACTCCGTGAGCTCGGAGTCCGCTGTCTCCGCGTCGACGGTGATGCGCGTGGCAAAATCGCCGGCGCGAAACGTCGCCATTCCACTCAGCATGTAGCTGGTCTGCGCATTGTGCTCAAGCGGTTTTCCTATTAGGAAGTGCTGCAGGAAATCCATGCGTGAGCGGCGATAAATGGCCGCGATGTGGAGCGGGCTATTGTCGCCGAATGCGTCGCGAATTTCGTACTGCGCCGACACGCGCGCACTGGAGGCGTCACGAAACGCCTCGGGATTCGGAT
>DASTTJ010000082.1:0-13646 GCA_035760205.1 Steroidobacteraceae bacterium
CCGGTCGTCTCCGGATCACAAACAAATCATCGGCTAGCCACTGCTCTGGCAGACGGCCTCTTCCAATCTTCGCCAGCTGCGCTTCGCAGCCAATCGCAGGATGAGGCCGCAATGAAAACTCATGGAAGGGTCGATAGCCGAGGCGGGCTCGCCTGGCTGGTGGGACTAGGTCTGCTCATGGTGGCGGTTGGCAGCTTTGCTGCACCGCCTCTGGTCTACAAGGTCGTGGGCGTCAGCGTCACCGACATAGGGACTTTGGGCGGCGACTGGGCGGTGGCGTGGGACATCAACAATCGCGGCCATATCGTCGGGATGTCGAAGACATCTCTGGCCGAGGACCATGCGTTCTTCTACAAGTCGGGCGCGATGTATGACATTTCACCGCCGTTTGCGGCGGGCGGCAGCGAAGCGCGCGCCATCAACTATTACGACGAGGTTGCCGCGAACTATGGCGACGTCTCGTACCGGGTGGGGGACCATGCCTATCGCTGGGAGGGTGGAGTCGCCTATCCACTCACTGACACGGATCCGTTCGGCGTGCCGGGGAGGTCCCGCGCCTGGGGTATCTCGGATAGAAGCCTGATCGCCGGCCAGCGGATCGCGACAAGCCCCGCGAACACGGCGGCCGTGGTGTGGACGAGCGACACAACGTATGTCCAACTTTCAGTCGCCGTGGCCGGCGATAACAGCTACGCGAGAGACGTCAATTCCGGCGGTTTGATCGTGGGTCATCAAGGATCCGACCACACGCCGCGACGCTGGCGCTTGCTGCCGTTCGGCATCGTCGTCAGCGACATCGCTCCGAGCCCACTTCCAGTTGCGATGTTTTCGTCGGGCGGTCTCGAAGGCGTGAACAAGAGTGGTGCCGTCGCCGGGCAGATTCAGTGCTGCATCGGCACGCCGTCCGTACGTCGGCATGCGTGGACCTGGAATGGTGTCAGCGCCGCTGGCGCGCACATCGGCGTGCTTTGGCCTGGCGGGTTCAGCCAGGGCGAGGACATCAACAACAATGGAATCGTCGCGGGTTACGCGCAGCGTCCCGCACCGCCCGACCCGTACAGTGACGAATGGGACGCAGCGTTCCTCTATCACCGCGACTTCGGAAGATATCTGCTGCCCCGGCTGTCGAGGGTCTATCACAGCTGCCGCGCCTCCGCGCTCAACGATCTTTCGAGCGGCGTGGTCCAGGTGGTCGGCGTTTGCCTGCAGGAGCTCGGGAAATTCCGCGCCGTACGATGGGATGTGAAGGTGGAGCAGGTGCCGCTGTAAGTTTCGTCAAACCCACTTCCTGAGGCGATCGAGATCGGCGTGTCGCGTCGCAATGTCGGCGCGATCCGCCGCAAGCCTGAGGTCACGAAGCACCTCGAGAGAACGCAGCAGCACCGGCAATGGAGGTCCGCTGGCGGTGATGCTCTCGAGGTGCGTCTCACCGAGGCGCGCCGCGGGCGATTCGATGAAGCGCTTCACGAGATGGTCATGGTGCTGGCTGGCAATCCGTCCGTACAACTCGCACAGTGCCAGGAACGCCTGTGCGTTGCGCCGAAACCAGTCAGTGCCAGAGTACAGAGGCGCCAGCGCCAGCAACTCATCGAGAAAGCTCTCGTGCCGCATGCATTCGCGCAGTCGCGCCTGGTCTTGCGGCGGCATGAACGACATCTTGTCGACGAGGAGTTGCGCGTAGTACGGATCGTTTGCGCGGCACAGGCCCAAAAGCAGATCGATCTCGTTTATGCCTGAGAAATCTCCGGCGTTGGCGCCGCGGTATTCCTGCCGTCCCACCCGGTACGGCTTGTAGTAAGGGCGCACGGAGAAGAAGAAGCGCTCGACATCGAGATGGTCGAACAGCCGCTGGTTGGATTCGATGACCGCTTCGAGCGCATGCCGGGCGGCGGAAAACGGAACATCGACAATAGGGCTCGAGATTCCGAGCGGCACCACTTTCGCCAGAGCATCGGCCGCCATCTGCAGGAGCAGGATGCCTCGCGTGTTCTCGTCGATGAACAGGATTTCATCGGAAAGCGACGTGAAACTCTTACGCACGCCCGCGTGGGCGAAGTTGAGGTGCGCGATATGAGCGGTCGAGAAACGCGGCGCCATGCCGAGCGCCGCACCGACGTGCATGGCCAGCGACGAAGCTTCGGGAAACGGCGAGCGCTCTTCTCGCGCCGGGTTGGTCAGCTCGTGACGACGCAGTGCGGCGAGGTACATACCGACATTGCCGAGAACGCCGAAAGCGGTGGCGAAGCCGTCGCCGGTATCGCCCTCGGCCAGCAGCGCGACAACGTGCAGGTGACCTTCATCGCGGAGTTGTGACTTTTGTTGAGTGCCGCATCGCGCAACGTCGGCCCGGTCGTCCTGCGAGAAATAGAGATTCTCGAGCTCCGTGTTGATCTCCATGAAGGAGCCACGGATCCAGTGGTCGAAGGCGTCGGAAAGCGTGCTCATGCCGGCAGCCTGCCCAAACGTGACATGCTCTGCAAATGGCAAACAGCAGCGACCTCGATGGGTCCGGCTACTTCCTGTACCACTCCATCGGCATGTTTCCCGGCAAGGACGAGCGGACTGCCGAAGCGTTGGCCCGCGTCGCAGCACTCTGGGGAACGCCCGATGACGCTCAATGGCCGCAATCGCTCGAGATTCGGCAGCAGTTCCTGACAAGGTGGAGCGAACTGATAGGCGCTCCCTCCGGCACCCTGACGGCGACCGCGAACGTCACCACCGCGCTTTATTCGATGATCGGTGCCCTGCCGGACCGAATCTTGCGAGGCCGCAAGCTGCTCATCGCCGCGGATTGCTTTCCAAGTCTGCATTTCCTGCTATCGGGAATGGCCGAGCGGCGCGGATTCGCCTTGGACACCGTGCCGATGCGGCCTGGCGAATACTGGGTGCGGGACGAAGACTTCATCTCGCGCTGGGCTGCGGATGTGGGCGTCGCACTTCTGACCTGGGTGACCTCCACCGCCTCACATCGTTGCGATCTTCGCGCGCTGGTCGATCATGGGCACAAGATGGGTTCCGTGGTTGGCGTGGATATCACGCAAGGCGTCGGCATCGTTCCTTTCAATGTTGACGATGCGGGTGCGGACTTCGTCGTGGGCTCCACACTCAAGTGGTTGTGTGGAATCGCGGGGGCAGGGGTGCTGCAGGTGCGTGATGAGCTGCTGCGTCAGTGCCGGCCGGAATTGCGCGGTTGGTTCAGTCAGGAGAATCCGTTTTCGTGGGCGCTGGACTCGTTCGCTTATGCGCGCGATGCGCGGCGGTTCGACCATGGCACGCCGTCGATCCTTGCCTGCGCGGCGTGCGTGCCCGCGCTCGAGTGGCATGCTCGGCAAAATGTCGCAGAACTCCAGGCTCACAATCGGCGGCTGGTAGAGGCGGTGGTGGAGGGGTGCGTAGCGCTGGGGCTCAAGTTAGTTAGTCCAGAAGCGGCGGCGCAGCGCGGGGGCAGCGTGATGCTTCAATTGCCGGCGGCCGTCAATCCGGCGGCGGTTGTCGAGGGGTTGCGGGAAGAAAAGGTATTTGCGGATTGCCGGGGAACGACGCTGCGGTTGTCGCCGGGGAATGTGACGACGATAGAGGGGGTGCAGAGGCTGCTGCGGGCGCTACAAGGCTGGCTCCGCTGGAGCCTGCAGCAGTAGTCAGGTGCGCGCGAACCACCTCTTTGCCCCCAGCGCGACGAAGCCGACGACCAGCCCCCAGAACGCGGAGCCCAGTCCGAACAGCGCCAGCCCGGACGCCGTTGCAAGAAAAGTGAGGATGGCCGCGTCGCGCTCATCCTTGACGGACAGCATGTGATCCATCGAGCCCACCAGCGCCGGGATGAGCGCCAGGCCGGTAATGGTGGCGATTACGGCAATGGGCAGCGCGAGGAACAGACGCACCAGCGCCGGCGAGAAGATCGCCAGCAATAGATAAAATCCCCCGTAGATCACCGCGACCGTCCAGCGCTTGGCGCGATCGGGGTGCGCGTCTTCGCTGGTGCACAACGCAGCAGTAATGGCGGCGAGGTTGACTGCGTGCGCGCCGAAGGGCGCGAGCGCGAGCGACAAAACGCCGGTGCCGACTATCAGCGGGCCGGGCTTGGGCTCGTAGCCTGCGCTGCGCAACACCATCAACCCCGGAAGGTTCTGCGACACCAGCGTGACCAGGAACAGGGGAATGGCGAGGCCGATGATTGCTTGCACTTCACCACCTGGCATGGTCGGCAAAAGCCGGCCTAACAATGCACCCGGTGGCAGCGGCCCGGCGTCGCCGCGGATCAGCGTGATCGCGATGGCGCTGACCAGCACGAGCAGCAACGCGTACAACGGAATGCGTTGGCGCGCGAGGATGAACACGCCGACCAGCAACGCCACCAGCAGCGCGTCGTCCACGCCGAGGCGGAAGGCCGCAAGACAGAACGGCAGCAGAACACCCGCGAGCATCGCCGAGGCGATGGAGATTGGGATGCGCGCCGCGAGCCGGCCCAGTACGGGGACGAGGCCGAGCACGATCATCAATAGTGCGGCTGACAGGAACACGCCAATGGCGGTTGGCCACGCAAGGCCGGGCGGTGCCGCCGCGAGCAGCGCCGCGCCGGGTGTCGACCAGGCCAGCACGATGGGTATTCGCATCTTCAGCGACAGCGCGGCGCCACCCACGGCAATGCCAATACACAGCGCAGTCACCGCAGATCCAGTTTGTTCGACCGTGGCGCCGAGCGTGCGGAATGCCTGGACTACGAGGGCAATGGTGCCGCCGAAGCCGACGACGGTGGCGATGAGCGCGGAAGACCAGGAGTGCAGAGGCGGAAGTTGTTTGAGCATTGGACAAAGGATGCCAGAGCGCGATCTTTGGCGCCTGCGTCAGTTGGGTCCGACGCCTGCCGGTGAGGGTGCGGAGTGTGCAGGCCGGGGCAGGCTGCGTAGCCTTGACTGCCCGACCCCATGGAGCTGCTCATGCTCGATCATACTGGCATCGTAGTGACCGACCTTCCCAAGGCCCGCAAGTTTTACGACGCGGTTGCGAAGGCGTTAGGCCTCGGCATCGTCGCGCCCCACAAGGACTTCTTTTTGTTAGGACGTGGCCCCGGGCAGATTCCCTATCTCTGGATTGGAACCCTGCGTCCGTCGTACTGGATCGAAGGCTCGCGCGCGGGAATCAACCAGATGCACGTAGCGTTTGCCGCGCAGGACAACGCGACGGTGGATGAGTTTTATCGCGCGGCGCTCGAGGCCGGCGGCCGGGACTTCGGCAAGCCCGGTCCGCGCGAGGCGGGATATTACGGTGCGTTCGTTCTCGACCCGGATGGCAACAACATCGAGGCAGTCTCCCGGAGCTGATAGCCGGTCTCAAAGCTGCAGCAGCTCGCGCACGTACTTCGCCTGCCGCTCGCTCACCTGGATCTCGCTGGCCGCTGAATCCTTCATGGTGAGCAGCAGTGCGCCTTTGAACATCGGACTGATGGTCGCAACCTTGTCGAGGTTGGCGATGGTTGCACGGTGCGCGCGGAAGAAGGGCGGTGTCGGGAGTCGGCTCTCGAGATGGCCGATGGCATAGTTAGTCCGATAGGAAGCAGTCGCCGTCTTCACGTGGGTTACGCCGTCTTCCACCTGAAAGGAGCAGACCTCGTTCAAGGGAATCAGCACGTAGCCGTCGCGCTGCACCGCCAGCACATGATGCAGCGGCTGCGGCCTTGCGATGGCGACGCCGCTCGTGCGGATGGCTTCCTGCGCCGCGTCGCCGGGCGAGCGAACCAACTGCTCGATGCGAGTGACCACCGTCCGCAGCCGGTCTTCGACCACGGGCTTGAGCAGATACGCCACCGCGTTGGCGTCGAATGCCGCCAGTGCATGTTCGTCATACGCCGTCACGAACACGATGAGCGGCATCAAGTCCGGCGTCAGCGCTTCGACCACCTCGAATCCGTTGAGGCCCGGCATCTCGACATCGAGGAACACCACCTGCGGCCGGTGTTTCTGAATGGCTTCGAGCGCCGTCAGACCGTCGTGCGCATCTCCCTCGACCAGTTCGAAGGAGTACGGCGCGAGCAGTTTGCGAAGCCGGGATCGAGCCGAAGCTTCGTCGTCGGCAATCAACGCACTAATGGGCATGTAGCGGTATCACTATGGTGACTGTGGTGCCCCGTCCGCCGGGGCGATCTCCGATGACGAACTCCGCGGCCTGCGCATACAGCGTGCGCAGGCGATCCTGCACATTGCGAAGCCCGACACCGGTGCGGCTGTCGAAGCCGGGACGCAGGCCGACACCGTCATCCTCGATGCTCAAGCGAAGCCGATCGCCTTCGCGGTGCGCCCGCACACTCAGGCAGCCTCCTTCGCGAACCGGCGCGAGTCCATGGCGTATCGCGTTCTCGAGCAAAGGCTGCAGCAGCAACGAAGGCATGGCTTCGCTGCCCAGTGCGTCCCCGCGCGAGAGTTGCACGCGGAGGCGGTCCCCGAATCGAACCTGCTCGATCTCGAGGTAGTGACGGGCGAAAGCCAGCTCTTCGTCGAGAGTGGACAGGTTGCGGGAATGCTTCGCCAACGCGTAACGAAAGCACTCCGCGAGTCGCACGGTCATGCGTTCCGCCTGCTCCGGCTGCGCGCTGATGAGGTCCGCGATGGTGTTCAGTGTGTTGAAGAGGAAATGCGGATCGACCTGGCTTCGCAGGGCTTTCAGCTCGGCCTCGGTCAGCAGCCGCTGCAGGCGCTCCTCGCGCAGGAGCAAGGCGCGCTGTTCCTGTTCGAAGTGCACGGCATCGAGTCGTAGTTGGAGATCTTTGCCAACGGATTCGAGGAAGGCGAGCTCGCGCTGCATCAACGTTCGCGCCTGGTGGCTGGCGGTAATTTCCAACCGATGCGCCGGCCGGTCGGCGCATTTCACCGTGACTGAGGCGAGGGGTGGCGTGGCGGAGGTTACGCAGGCTTCGACCCAGCGCGCATCGACGTGCAGCGTCACGCGCAAGGATTCCAGCGCCGCGTCGATGATCTGGTCTGGTTGGGTGGCGCGGCGGAAAGCATGGTCCAGCGACTGGCCAGCCTGTGCGTAGTCCGGACGAGCGAGGATGGTCTTGTCGACCAGCGCTTCGACAGCCCGTGCAAGAAATGGCGCCGCCAGCATCAACGTCGTCAGCACCAGCACAGAAGTCAACAATGGGAATCCTGGCGACGCATCGATCAACTGCATGCTGACGAAGGTGGCTGACACGACACTGACCAGCAACCCCAAACTACGCTTGAGAACGAGATCCGCGTAGTGAGCCTGCGCGAGCGAGACCGCGATCAATATGGACCACGGAATCGGCCAATGCCGGCCGATCAGGCCGGTCGCAGTCAGCAGGCCTTCGGGCATGGTGGGAAACTGCATGCCGACCAGGATGGCTGAGGTGTGGACCGCCGCGATCACAAAGGCGGTCGGCGCGAACCAGCGGGGCATCGACTTTCGGGCCGGTGGATCCGCGCGCCGCCGTTCCGCGCGATAGAGAAGCAGCGCGATGGCGCTGACCACGAGCGCGATGTAGAACGAGGTGGCCGGATACCCGCTGGCCTCGAGTTGGTACGCGTGAACGAGATTCGCGCGAATGAACAACCCGAGATTGAGCAACGACACGCCGATCGCGAAAGCGAGAAAACCACGCGATGCGCGGCTCGTCGTGCCGATGCCCTGCTGCAGCAACCGGCCTACGGCGATGGGGCCGAGCAGGGTGCAGCTCCAGGCCAACGACTCCGCGAACCGCGCGCTGGCTGAGTCCGCGCTCGCGCCAGCTAATTCCAGCGTGCACCGCAAGAAGTTGCCGAAGGTCCAGATGAAGCTGAGCGCCCAGAGAATCAGATAGCCACTCACTCGCCCGTTGCGATCCACGCGGGACTGCATCAGGCCCAGCATCGCGCTGAGCGCCGCGCCGGTGGCGAACGCGATCGCATCCAGCGCGGCGTCGGTGAGTTCACGCTCCATCAGTTATCCGTACCTGGGGTGTGGCACATGGCGCAGTTCGTGCCGGTGCCGGCCCGTACCAAAGCGATGGACGCTGGCGGAATCGTGCCTTTCTGAAGATCTGCGAGCCGCAACTTCGCCTGCCCGGCGGCGAACGCTGAGGCGCCTGTCACCTGGCCGTACTCTTTGCGTGCGGCCTGAACGTTGCCCACCTCGGCATAGACGTCGCCCAACAACACATGCAGCACGTCTTCCGGCCGGCCGCCCGGTGCGGCGTCCACGATGAACTGAAGGTCCTGGATGACGGTATTGGTGTCGCGCATGTCCGGTGGAAGGTGAATCATGGTGAAGCCACGCGTCAACCGAACCCCGGTGGATTTGGGCGCCTGACGTGCCGCTGCATTCATTTCCTCGACACCTGCCATCATGCCCGGGACATCTCCCTTGAGCTGCGAAACGACCATGAGTGACATGCCGAGACTGGCGCGCGCCAGGGGGTTGTCCGCATCGATCGCCAGCGAGCGCGCATAAGCGGCGTGCGCGCGTTCGCCGACGGCGAGCAGAGCGGGGATGTCCAGCGGCACCTTGAACATCGAACCCTGCATCGACATGTAGGCGTGCCCCATCGCCTCCCACAGCTCGGCGTTGTCGCCGGACTGCGCGACCGCGTCTTCCAGCGTTTTCACGAGCGGCTTCGCGGCTTCGTGGTTGCCCAGCCGAAACTCTAGCTGCAAACGTTTGGCTTGAAGCAAGACTTCTGTGTCTCGATTCGTCGCGGCCAGGGCGGCCGCCGTGATGATGCATAACGTTGCGAAAAACAGAACAGACTTGCGCATGGCGCGCTCCCGGTGGTTTGTGGAAACCACACGTTAGGAGCGGGTGGGTGTAGGGGCGACGACTATCGAACGAACGCGGAGAAACGGGGGTTCAGCGCCGCCCGAGAGCCACGAGCAGCGCTAGCGCCGCCTGCGGATTGCGCACCTTGGCGCCACTGATGAAATACAGAAACACATCTCCGTCGCGTGCCAGCGTTTGCGCTCGTTCTCGCCAGCGCGTGAGCGCTGCGGGTGTGTAGCCCTTCGGCGCATTGGGTTTCGTGCCCATCACGCGCAGGTAACTGAAAGGCGCGGTGCGCGTCTGGATTTGTGGATAGGCCGAATCGCCGGCTTCGACGACAGCTACATTGCGGTCGCGCGCAAGTGCGACGAACTCCTCGCAGTCGAAGCTCGCGTGGCGCACTTCCAGCACGTGACGCAGCGTGCGGCCGTTTATCTCGGTTGGCAGCAGCGCGAGGAATGCATCAAGCTCCTCCGCATCGAATTGCTTGGTCGGGGCAAGCTGCCAGTTGATCGGGCCGAGCTTGGTGCCGAGTTGCAGAACTCCGCTGCCGAGAAAGCGTTCGATGCTCGATGCGCCCTCCGCGAGGTTCTTGCGGTTTGTAACGAACCTGGGGGCCTTGACGCTGAACACGAATCCGTCTGGCGTCTCGTCGTGCCACTTCTTGAACGTCGCCGGCTTCTGCAAACCGTAAAACGTCGAGTTGATCTCGATCGAGGTGAGCGCGCGGCTTGCGTAATGCAGCTCTTGCGCCTGTGTCAGGCCCTTCGGGTAGAAACTGCCGCGCCACGGCGCGAAGTTCCAACCGCCGACGCCCACGAAAATCTTGCCGGCTTTACGCGTGGCCATGGGAGTTAAGGTCTCCGCCTCTTTACACGTGGACTTCACCAGGCCCGAGGTCTGCCTCGTCCAGCCGAAACAGCATCATCGCGGACGCGAGCCAGGCATACGACACTGCCACGCCCGCGACGACGGCAACGCCGGAGATTCCCGCGATCGACGTGTTGGCGAAAAATTCCGTGAGTGAATGCACGAGTCTCGGGTGGTCATCGGCGACCGCCGACGTAGTCTTCACCAGCCACGCGAGCAACAGCACCAGGAACAACCAGGAATAGTTTCGTTGCAGGCGGCGCGCCATTGCCTGCGGAAATGTCATCGTGAAACGCGGCAGGCGCAGATCCTCGCCAATCGCCTGCAGGTCGGGCGGCGCGCCTGCCGCCGATGGCGCGAACAATTCCGCGAAATACCTGCGCTCGAGCATCACCACGCGCCGACGATACACATGATAAAACCGGTAACGGCGCGCTTCGATGACCAGGAGCACATGCACCAGCAGCATGGCGAACAGCAGCACCGAATGGTGCGACTGGGTGCTGGCGAGGGAGATGGATAACATCGCGGCGACCGCGCCGATGGCCCAGTTGCTGGTGCGGTCGAGTCGATCGCGCCAACTGATCATGCGAGACATCTCGCCGCGATAGTAGTGCGCGAGGATGGTGATGGTCTCGGCGGAGCTCGCCGGCAGGAAATTCATTGAAGCTGCTCGTAGCGTGGCCAGGCACCATTTCCTGACAAAACGCGCCAAAGTTCAAGGCCGGTCCATTTCCGCGCGAACTCAGCGCCAGAATTCGATCGAAGCTGCAACCCAATTGCGGTCATAGTCGTTCTCCGCAATCGGCGATTGGTTCAGCTCATGCTCATACCGCACGAACAGCTGAGCGTGTTCCCAAAGCAACCGGGTTGCTTCCAGCCGAAACGCCGTCCGGTCGTCGTTCCAGGCGTCCTGTTGTGTCTGACGCAGGGTAGCGCCCGCCCCGAAGGTCCATTGCGGTGAGGCTGCCCAGCGTGCGTCCGCGCCAATCTCGATCCATCGCGACGCGAACACTTCGTCTTCGCTGTTGTTGAATTCCGCGCGAGCCTGCGTTCCGAAGCGCCAGGACTTCAGGCCTTCCCATTCATGCCTCAGCACAAGCGCCGTGCGAGAGCCCGAGAGGCCGCTGAAGTCCC
Source organism: Steroidobacteraceae bacterium (assembly GCA_035760205.1). Classification (GTDB taxonomy): domain Bacteria; phylum Pseudomonadota; class Gammaproteobacteria; order Steroidobacterales; family Steroidobacteraceae; genus CADEED01. Next base: position 10,759 of record DASTTJ010000082.1, read on the forward strand.
CTTCACCATTGACCGCACTGACGCGCAGCTGCGCGCGCAGCCGTCCATGACCAGAAAGAGCGCGAGTCGCCTCTATCGAGGCGGCCGCGGATCTCTCATAGACATCCCCGCCGAGCGAAAACTGCGTGACATAGACGCCGGGTTCCAGGTGCCACGCGTCCACCGTCATGCCGTGGGCCACGCCGAAAGACAGCGCGTCCTGATCGAACTCATCGAGGTCTGCGTAGCGGAGCAATCCCACGGCGCCGTCGAACCGCCAGGACGGGCGGAAGGAATAACTTCCCGCAAGCATCAGCTCGCCGAATGTATCGTCCTGTCCGCTTCCGGTCGTATCGATCGAATCAGAGCGCAATGCCACGTTGCCGTCGAAGCCCAAGCCGCAGCGCGCGTACAGCGACCAGGCCGTGTTCGTCGAGATCTTCGGCAGCTCGTCGAGCCGGCTTCGCGCCAGATTCGCGAGTTTCTCGTCGGAGGTCTCGAGTGCCACGCGGTCTAACCACTGGCGCGCGGCCTTCTCGTCGCCGCGCTTCAGCGCAACCAGGGCCAGGTTGTAGTGAGCCAGCGCCGTCATGGCGGGAGTGCGGGCGACCTCGTTAAATGCGGTCTCCGCGCGCGCCAGGTCACCCTTTCGGTAAGCCGCTACACCGATGTTGTAGTGAACCGCCGGTCCCTGCATTCCCAACGCCAGACAGTGTTCGTACAGGAACAAAGCGCGGGAAAAGTCTCCGGCTTCGAAGGCAGTGCGCGCTTCGGCGAATCGGGCCTGGGCGTCGTTGGCGGCCGCATGCGCGTCGCCGCTGGAAAACATCAACGCGAATGCCAGCGCGACCGCCGCGCGCCGCGCAGCTTCAACCGCCCGGCGTGGGCGGTCGACCGGGTGGTGAGGGGGGCCTGCTGGGTGGCTTTTCGGGCTTGGGTTTCTTGTTGTTCTTTGCTTCCTCAGCACGCCGTTTCGCGTCCTCGGAAACCTGCTGACCGAATTCGCGACCCTGGCCGCTAGCGCCCGGAGCAGGCTTCTGACCCTTATCACCGGGCGTGCTGGTGTCGCCGGCGGCCGGCTGCACCGGCTTTGGGAGCGGAATCCTGCGCACGATTTCGTCGGGTACTTTGGCATCCGGATCCACGATGACATGCATCGTGACGTCGAGATCGTCACGATTGCGCGCCGGCGGCGACTGCGCGAACACCGCCGGAATGATGAGCGCCAGCAATGAAGCGAAATACAGGCGCCGCGCACGCCGCATGATGCCCTCACTACTCATGCGCTGTCATCCTTGGGTGCCAAGACGTGCAATGCCACGCTCAGCCGGCGAGTCCGGCCTTCATGCTCGATCTCCGCGACGACGCGTCCGTCGCCCGGTGCGCGCGCGAACACCGGCAGAGACAGCAGGTTCGCACCTTGCGTGAGCGAGGTGGTCCATTCGATCTCGTTTTGCTCGCCGTATCCGGTGAGTCCGATGCTCCCGCTTACATAGAGCCGTATGGTGGCGCCATCGAGATTGCGTTCCGCATCGATGACCAGCGGGACATCACGGCTCTCATACAGCGCCAGGACCAGGTTCGGTTCGTGCACAGCACCGGAGTGATCAAACAGCGCCATCCATGCCAGCGTGGCGGCGAGCGCACCGGCGGCCGCAGCCCACCAGGTGGCGGGCCGGCGAATCGCGGCGAGAATGCCGCGCACCTTGGGCGATTTGCCACCCGACGCATTCGCCAGCACGCGGTCGACGAAACCGGGCCGCGGCTCGGGCACCGGCATCGCGATCAAACCCGCGCGCAATTTTTGAAGATCGTCAACCACATTGCAGTCTCATGATGTCTCTGGAGGAATACACGTCGGAGCGGGAGAATTCGTTCCCTCAGTTAACAATTGACGCAGGCGATTGCGTGCGCGGCTCAGGCGCGACTTGGCGGTACCGAGCGGCGTATCGATGATGTGCGCCACTTCTTCGAGACTGTACCCCTCAATTTCATGCAGCGACAACACCACGCGGTGCTGCTTTTGCAGGTGGGCCCACGCTGCCTCGATTCGCTCACGTTCGAAGGCTCGCTCGGTCAGGGCCTCGGGATTCCAAGTCTCGTCGGGAGCCTGGTCGTCCTCTTCCTCGTCCTCGGGAAATTCGCCGGTCGAGCCGCTGCGGCCCGCGTACACCACCGGTGAGCGATTGGCGCGACGCAGCCAATCCACGAATATCCGGTACATCACGCGAGCCACCCATGGCCGAAGTTGTTCGACCTCACGCAGCCGAGGCAGCTCCGAATACAGGCGCGTCAGGGTCTCCTGCACGAGATCCTCGGCCTGGTCGACGTCGCCCGTCCAGCGATAGGCGTAGCGATAGAGCGGGCGTACATGCCCGCGCAGCAACCGGTCGAAATCCGCTGCGGAGGAATCACTCATCTGCGACGGAAACTTATCGCACCCCGGGCGCGACGAGTCCAGCGGCTCGCCGCGCCGCGAGGTACGTCACGGTGCAGGGAAGGCCACCGTGTTTGTTTGTCCAGCCATGACGGTCGCATTGATCGGCGCCGAGAAAGTGATGGTGTCGTCGACGTCGGCGGCGTCCTCGTCTGCCGCGCAGGTGAAGGCAAGTGTGTTCGCGCCGACGGGCACGAATGCCAGCTTGAAGCGATATACCCCGGTCGTGTTGTCGAGATTCACGGCGGCGCTTGCGAGCGGCGGCGTGGCGCTGCCGAGATCGTCGGGCACGACGTCGGCGCCGGTGTAGAGGTACACCGCCGGCACGCAGCCATCGACGACGAGCGCTGTCGCAATCGTGCCATCGATGGTGCCGACTTCCAGGTTGTTGACCATGCGCAGCACGGGCTTGAGCAGGTAGGGATCGCCGAGTCCGGGCGGGTGGATCACCGACTTCCTCAGATCGAAATCG
>DASTTJ010000083.1:0-2280 GCA_035760205.1 Steroidobacteraceae bacterium
CGGAGGAATCACGGAGGGAATTCAGGCTCTCGCGAATGCAGGGCTCGATGGAGCCGCGCCGCATGTTCTGCAGGTCGATGGCTATCTTGGTGCAGGCGATGTCCACGCCCAAAGTGGGCTTGCCACCGCGCGCCGACCACACGCCCGTCGCAAAGACGTCCGATGCGGTCAGATCACCAGGATGTTCAGGTGCTTGAGCCACTCTTTTGCAAGCTACAGCGTAGATCCATGTGCCGCTCCGACCCGGGCCACAGATTCGAACGCCTGCCTCCTCCCAAAGTTGCGAAGCATTCTGTCATAAGAATCGAAGAACACAAGCTAAGTGCATGGTCCCACGAGAGAATGATTCGCAACTGATCAAGATTCGAACAATGTTAAGTCTCAACGGACGATGGCGGCGTACGGAATTGCGCGCGACGAATCGCCCAGATCTGCGCAACTTCGCTCCGCCGGCGCGCGCACCAGGAACCAGTCTTCACGGGAAGTCCGGCCAGCCTGCGAAGCGGCAACCAGGAAACACCGGTACTTTTTCATCGTGGATTCGGGCAAGAGCAGTACGCGGTTGGGCTCTGCGTTGAGCCACACCGAAGCGTCGTATGACTCCTGCGGTCCTTCCTGCCAGCGACGGTGGCCGAAATTCACCGTCGGTCGATCCAGATACAGCAGGAATTGCTCTTTGTACGCGACCAGCGCGAGCTGCTCGGCGGGATTCAACTTCGCAAGAACGGAGGCGGTGAAGTCGCGCCCCGAGCGCTCGCCGTTCATCGCGGGTGCAATTAAATAGGAGAACACGATGGCGAGCGTGCCGAGCGCCACGGGCCAGGATGCGAGGGGCGCACGTAGCGCGGCGTACGCGAGCCCGGCACCGCAGAGAGCGAGGTAGACGTAAATCGCTGTGACAGGTGAGAAATCCGCCGCATTGGCCGCCTTCTCGGCGAACTCCGCACCCACGGCGAATCCCACCGCCAATACTGCTGCACCGGCCATGAACACACCCGCGAGCACAAAGCCCGCGCGCCGAATTCCGGCACGCGTGAGTATCGATTCGAGGAATGGCATCGCCGCAAACGTCAGCGCAGGCAGTGCCGGCAGAATGTAGATGCCACGCTTTCCCGGGCTGACGGAGAAGAACACCAGCACGATGACTACCCAGGAGAGCGGCAGCCACACGCGCGCATTGCGTTCGTGTAACGCCGACTTGAATCGCGGGACGAGCCAGATCAGCAGCAGACTCCACGGCAACCACAGCGCGGGAATCACTTCGACGAGGAAGTAATGCCAGCCTTTGACGTGATGCCAGGCAGCCGCATAACGCCCCACCGTCTGTTTGAAGAGAATCTCGTCGCGATAGGCGGCGTATTCAGCGGAACCACTTGCCGCCACCGTGAGAAGCATGGGCACAAACCATAGCGAGATCGCCAACAACATGGCCAGTGGCGCCAGCCACCAGCGCCAGCCGACGGCGCCTGCGTCGATGGCGGGCAGCCCTTTCCACTTGAACGCACGCAGGGCGAAGTAAGGAATGAGCAACAACACGGGGAGGAATCCCACGCCCTTGGTGAACACACCGAGTCCCGCGAGGAATCCACCCAGGAAATACCAGCGCCACGCCGGCCCGAACAACAGATGGCGCAGGAAGGCATACAGCGAGAACGTCGTGAGGAAACACAGCGTCGCATCGATCTGCGCGCCGCGTGCCACGGTCAGGAACTGGACGGTGCATACGGTGATCAGCGCGGCAGCCAGGCCCGCTTCGCGGCTGACCGTGCGGCGACCGAAATCGTAGATCAGGAACAACGTGCCGCCGGCGGCGAGAAATGAAGGGATGAGGAACCAACCCTTCAGCGAGCCGAACAACAGGTAGCTGATGGCCAGCAACCAGAAATACAGCGGTGGTTTGTCCTGGTAAAGATCGCCACCCACGCGCGGGAACAACCACTCTTGCGAGAGCGCCATGTCGCGCGCGAGCGCGGCGAATCGCGGCTCGTCGGCGGGCCAAGGGTCGCGAATCCCGAGCCCGGTTCCGATGAGGATCGCGAACGCGAGCGCCAGCCACAGCAGATCGCGTGCGCGGATCGGCAGCGGTGCCGCGGGCTGCGGCGGCATCGCCGGTGCGCCCTTCCCACGCGTGGGTGCCGCATCGACGGGCATGGCGGCCAGGGGCACGCTAACTACCGCCGTGGCCACCGAAATCGCGCCGTTCACGGGCGCCAGGAACGGCGCCGCGACTTCGCGCGCGCGAACTTCGGGTTCGACTGGCTCGGCTACGGACTCGATGAC
>DASTTJ010000084.1:0-11229 GCA_035760205.1 Steroidobacteraceae bacterium
ATGATGAACCCGCCCGGAGAAATGAACGGCGTCCAGGTGATGAGTGGTGCCCTGAACTCGGGCCGGGTCGAATGATCGGGAATGTCGACACCGCTGTAGTGACTGCCGTTGGAGACGATGGGATAGCCGTAATTCGCGCCCTTCTCGATGACGTTGAGCTCGTCACCGTCGCGCGGGCCCATCTCGTGCTCGTACAGCTTGCCGTCCGGCGCGAACGCCAGCCCCAATGGGTTGCGATGACCCAGCGACCAGATCTGCGCGGTGACGCCGCCCTGCGCGTAGAACGGATTGTCCTTCGGCACCGACCCGTCGTCGTTGAGACGCAGGATCTTGCCGAGATTGCTCTTCATGTCCTGCGACGGAGTGAATTTCTGCCGCTCGCCCGAGGAGATCCACAATTTGCCATCGGGCCCGAACACCAGGCGATGACCCCAGTGACCACGGCTGTCCACCTTCGGCACTTGCCGCCAGATCACCGTGAAGTTCTGCAGGCTGCCGCCGCCTTTGTCATCGAGCGCCAGGCGGGCGCGCGCCACCGCGGCGCCGTTCGTGCCGCCGTCGCCGCCCTCCGAATAACTTACGTAGACGAAAGAGTTGGTTGCGAACGACGGATGCAGGATCACATCTCCAAAGCCACCCTGACCGCCGTAGGCCACGTCGGGGACCCCCGAAATATCGCCAACGCCTTTCGTCTCGACATTCAGTAGTTTGAGCGCGCCCTTTTTCTCCGTGACCAACAGGCGGCCGTCGGGCAGAAATGTCATGGCCCACGGTTCCTGGAATTGCGCCACCGGGGTGGCGAGGAACGAATTGCCGATACGCACCGCTGACGCCGGGGATGCACTCGGGGCGTCGGTGCCACTGCACGCCGCGCTGAGAAGGGCGAGCACGCCGCAGACGCCGGAGGTGGTGAAGTCGCGTTTATTCATGACATCAGAACCTGACGATGAAGCCGAGGCCGAACAAGCTCACGTCTTCTTCGCCGGTGCGGTTTGGCTCGCCGAGCGAATCGAGCTGTTGGTATTCGCCGCGGATGGAATAGACCTGATTGATGTGCCAGGCGAATCCAATGCCATACACGGGATCCTGCGAATCGCCCTTCGGGCCGCCAGACCCGCCAGATCGGCCGTCGACACGCGATGAGAATTCGCGTTCGGCGCTGGTGAAAATGTAGCCGAGCCGCCCGAACAATTCGAACTTGTCGTTGATGGGCAGGATGCCGATCGCCGAGACGATGGGTCCGCCGGCGGAAAAGCTGAGCTTCACGGTCACCGGCACGAATCCCTCACCGAAATCCATGTCGGCGTGTGCACTGGAACTCATCGAGCCCAACTGTGCGAGTCCGAGCTCGGCGGCGAAATAGCGCGTGAAACGATAGCCAAACATGGCCTGGTACCCGATATCGGATTCTTCGGTGCCAGAGCTCAGGCCCTGGATATCGGCGCCCGAATCGATGAGCGTGTCTTCGAGGGCTATTTCATCTTCCGCGCTTCCGTCGGCAGAGAAGGTGCTGTAGCCGACGAGGGCCCCGGCATACGCGCCGACGCGGTTGGCGTTGCGAGTGCGCTTCTTGGGCTTCGCGGCTTCCGCAAACCCCGCGAACACGAAACTGAAGGCGACCAGCAGTATGACCGATATCTTTTTCATGCAGATCGCCCCCTTCCGAGATCCCTCAACACGCTATCACGCGAAGCACCCGGATTCGCCGATATTTTAGGCAGATCATTTGAGCGCTTCGGCGAGGAATTCCTCGAGCGCGTGCCACGAACGGCGGTCCGCGGCTTCGTCGTACTGCATGCCGCCGTCGCGATTGTGAGCCACGGGGTTGGTGAAGGCGTGCACCGTGTGGCCATAAGCATGAAGCTGCCAGTCGGCACCCGCGTCAGTGAATTCCTTCGCCACCGCGAGCAGGTCTTCCGGCGGAGCCAGCGGATCGTCGTAGCCATGCAGCATGAGTACCTTGGCCCGGACTTTCGGTTCCGTGAGGCCCGAAGGCTTCAACATGCCGTGAAAACTGACGGCGGCGCGGATGTCGGCGTTGGCTCGCGCGAGGTCGAGCGCGCACAGTCCACCGAAACAGAAGCCCATGATCGCGACGCGGCGTGAATCGATGATGGGCATGGACTTGGCGGCGGCGAGTCCCGCTTGCAATCGTTTCAGCAGCAACCGTCGATCGTTCATGAACGGTGTCATGAGCGCGCTGCTTTCTTCAGGCGTCGTGCCGCGTTTGCCTTTGCCGTAGTTGTCGAGCGCAAAACATGCGTAACCCTGCCAGGCGAGGCGACGCGCCTTGCGTTCGACGAAGTCGTCGCGGCCACCCCAGGCGTGGCTGATCAACACCGCCGGACGCGGTCCGGGCTGCGCTTCGTCGTAGCAGAGAAATCCCTCTAGCAGAGTTTCGCCGTCGCGGTACTCGATGTATTGCTCGCGCATGTCCGGTCCCCATCTATATATATGAATCGATTATGTAATACCCGGCGACGGCTTGGCACCCCATCGATACAGCGCGGGCAACACGAACAACGTCAGCAACGTGGACGACACGATGCCGCCAATCACCACTGAGGCCAGTGGCCTTTGCACTTCCGCGCCGGTGCCGACGTTCAACGCCATGGGTACGAATCCGAGGCTGGCGACGAGCGCCGTCATGAGCACGGGCCGCAGGCGCGAGACCGCACCATTGATGATGGCGGAGTCGAGAGACTCGCCACCCTCTAGCAACTTTCGGATGAAACTCACCATCACGAGACCATTGAGCACCGCGACTCCAGAGAGTGCGATGAACCCGACGCCGGCGGAAATGGAGAACGGGATATCGCGCAGCCACAACGTGAACACGCCGCCGGTCAGGGCCAGCGGTACGCCGCTGAAGACCACCAGCGCGTCGCGCGCTGAGCCGAACGCCATGAACAGCAGGCAAAAAATCAGGACGAGCACGACTGGCACCACAACACTCAGGCGCTGACTCGCCGAGATCAGCTGTTCGAAGGTGCCGCCATAAGACACCCAGTACCCCTGCGGTAACTCGACTTCGCTGGCGACGCGCTCGCGCAGCTCCGCGACGAATGAGCCCAGGTCACGTCCACGGACGTTGGCGGTGACGACCACGCGCCGCTTGCCGTTCTCGCGGCTGATCTGGTTAGGACCTGGCTCGATCGCGATGCGGGCCAAGGCACCGAGTGGCACGAAGTTGGGCGGTGCCGCCGTGCCGTGATCCTCGGCCGGAAGCGGTGCGGGCAGTGCGACAGGCAGGGTGCTCAGCGTCTTCGGGTCCTGCCGCAGGCTCTCGGACAATCGCACCACGATGTCGAAACGGCGATCACCTTCGAACATCTGCCCGGCGCGTGCACCGCCCAGGGCAGCCGATACGGTGTCCTGCATATCGGCGAGCGCAAGCCCGTGACGGGCGAGAGCGGCGCGGTCGGGTTTGATCACGAGAAGCGGCAGCCCGGTCACTTGTTCCATCTTCACGTCGGCGGCGCCCTCGATGCCGTTGGCCACGGCTTCGATGCGCTCGCCGGCATCGACCAGCACATCCAGGTCATCGCCATGAATTTTGACGGCGACTTCGGCGCGCACGCCGGCAATCAGCTCGTTCATGCGCATCTGCACCGGTTGCGTGAACTCATAGTTGTTTCCCGGGATCGCCTTGACGGCGGTTTCGAGTTCTTCGACCAGCCTGCCCTTGGACTTGCGCGGTTCCGGCCATTCCTTCCGCTCCTTGAGCAGCACGAAGGTGTCGGCCACCGACGGTGGCATTGGATCCGTGGCGATGTCCGCCGTGCCGAGCTTCGTGACGACCAGCCGGACTTCCGGAAACTGCTTGAGCCTCGCCTCGAGCTGCTTCTGCATGCCGACGGCCTGCGTGAGGCTGGTTCCTGGAATCCGCAGCGCGTGCATCGCGATGTCACCCTCGTCGAGATTGGGGATGAACTCGGTGCCGAGTCGCGTGGCCAGCCAGCCAGCAGACATCGTGAGCACGGCCGCACCGGCGACCAGGCCCGCGCGGTGGCGGACGGCTTTCGCCAGTAGCGGCGCATACCAGCCGTGCGCCGCACGCATCACGCGCGTTTCCTGCTCGGCCACGCTGCCGCTGACGAACTGCGCCACGGCCGCAGGCACGAAAGTGAGCGACAGCGCCATGGCGGCGGTGAGGGCCATGACGACGGTGATGGCCATGGGATGGAAAGTCTTTCCCTCGACACCGCTCAGCGCGAATATGGGTAGATAGACTGCGGCGATGATGAAGAGTCCAAAAAGGCTGGGCCGGATGACCTCGCTGCTCGCCTGCGCGGCCAGCTCATGCCGCTCCGCGCGCGTGAGCGGCCGCCCCAGCGATTTCTGCCGCTCGCCGAAACGCCGCAGGCAGTTTTCCACGATGATGACCGCGCCATCGACGATGAGCCCGAAGTCGAGCGCGCCGAGGCTCATGAGATTGGCCGACACGCGGTTCTGCACCATGCCGCTGATGGTCATGAGCATGGCGATGGGAATCACCGCGGCGGTGATGAGCGCGCCGCGCAGATTGCCCAGCAGCACGAACAGGACGGCGATGACGAGCAGCGCGCCTTCCAGGAGATTCTTGCTGACCGTGGCGATGCTGCGATCGACCAGGCTGGTGCGGTCATAGATCGCACGCGCGCTTACCCCCGGTGGCAGCGTGGCGTTGATTTCGCGCAGCTTCGCGCCGGCCCGCTGCGCCACATCGCGGCTATTCTCGCCGATGAGCATGAAGACCGTGCCCATGACGATTTCGCGGCCATCACGCGTGGCCGCGCCACTGCGCAGTTCCGAACCTTCAGCGATGGCGGCGACATCGGCCAGGCGCAGCGGGACGCCGTCGCGGGACTTCACCACCACCTGGCCGAGGCTCGCGATGTCGGGTATCTGCCCGGGAATGCGGATCAGGTATTGCTCGCCGCCGCGCTCCACGTACCCGGCGCCGACGCTGGCGTTGTTGCGCTCGATGGCGTGCTGAATGTCGCCCATGGTCAGTTCGTAGGCGATGAGCCGCGCGGGATCCGGCATCACATGTATCTGGCGTACGTGTCCGCCGATGGTGTTCACTTCGGTAACACCCTTGAGCGTGCGCAGCTGCGGCCGGATCACCCAGTCCTGGAGCGTGCGCAATTCCGTCTGTGTCCACGGGGACTCGCCCTCTACCGTGTACATGAAGATCTCGCCGAGTCCCGTGGTGACGGGCCCGAGCATCGGCTCCACATCCGGCGGCATTTGTATCGCCGCCTGCTGCAGCCGCTCGGCGACCTGCTGGCGCGCAAAATAGATGTCGGTCCCGTCCTCGAACACGACGGTGACCTGCGAGAGGCCATACCGCGAGATCGAGCGCGTGTACTGCAACCGCGGCAAACCGGCGAGCGCCGTTTCCACCGGAAAGGTGATGCGTTGCTCCGACTCGAGCGGTGAATATCCCGGCGCCTCGGTGTTGATCTGCACCTGCACATTGGTGATGTCCGGAACGGCGTCGATGGGCAGGCGTGAATAGCTCCACACGCCGATGGCGCAAGCACCCACGACCAGCAACAACACGACCCAGCGATGGGCGACGGCGGATCTGATGATTCGTTCAAGCATGGGTCGCGCTCAGTGATCGTGGCCGGCGCCGGATTTTTCGATGTCCGCCTTGATCAGAAAACTCTGCCCCGTCACGTACGGTGTACCGGGCGCAAGGCCCCCGAGCACTTCGGCGAATTCCCCATCGCGCGCACCCAGAGTGAGCATGCGCACTTCATAGGTATCGCCGTATTGCGCGAACACCACGGTGAATTCGCGAAAACGCTGCAGGCCCGATTCACGCACGGCCAGCGGTACTTCGCGGCTCGCCACGGCGACGTCCGCTTCGACCATCATTCCGGGCAGCCAGCGTCCATTTTTGTTAGGCAACCGGGCTCGCGCGATCACCGTCTGACCGCGCGTGGCCAGCGGAAGCAGGGTGCTGATGGTGGTCGTGGCCGTGAGGTCTGTGGTGGCGGCATCGATGCGCACGGTCTGGCCGACGCCGATGCGCGCGGCGGCGCTGCCAATGGCATGCAGCTCCACCCAGACTTCCGACAAGTCCGCGATCTCGATCAAGGTGCCGCCACTGGCGATGTCGCCGACATTGGTGCGGCGTGCCAGTACCACGCCATCGAAAGGCGCGGTGACTGGATATTCGCGCATGCTTTCATTGGCCTCGACCACCAGCAACGTCTGCCCGCGGCGGACCTTGTCGCCCTGGTGCACGTGTACGGCGCGCACGGTGCCGGGGAAACGCGCCTCCACGTGCGCGTGACGATCCGCATTCAGCATCACCGTGCCGACGAGGCGCACTTCATCGCGGATCACGGCCGAGCCTGCGGTTTCGACGACGACCCCGGCTTCGGCCGCCACACTGGCGGGAATCTGCGTGCGGCCCTCATGCGACTCGAAGCTCCACTTGTGCGATTTTCCTTCGTAAGTGGCGAAAACCTTCACATCGAAGGAGTGCGGCTCGGCGACTTCGCCATCGCCGCGAAGATATTCACCCTCCGCGGCGAGTTCGAAGCGGGTGACCTGGCCGTCGAGGCGCGTGATCTCCACTGCGCCCGTGACACCTGCAGGTGCGATGGGCTTGCCGCCGTCGTAGGCGTACAGCCGGAATTCCGGTGCCGTGTTCTCCTCGAAGATCGTCAGCTCCAGCGCAAAGTTGCCGTCACTCAGCAGCCGTCCGCGATGCGGGCCACGTGCGAGTCCGGTTTCCTCGCCGTGGTCGCGTGCAGGCTCTCCGCAGGCGGTGAACGTCAGGGACATCACGATCAGCAGCAAAGTCCGGGCGATCATGGCGCGGCCTCCGGAATGACGGCGGTGAGGTGTTCCAACTCGACCAGCAAGGTGTGGTATCGGACCGCGGCATCCACGTCGCGTCTGCGCAGGGCATGCAGCGTGTTCTGCGCCTGCGTAAGCGTGACGAAGGAGAACCGGCCGGAATCGAATCCGCGCTGCGCCAGGCCAAGCGCCTGCTCGGCCTTGGGCAGCATCGACCGACGCAGTGCGCCGTGTTCGGTTTGCGCGTGCACCAGCTCCTGGTACTTCTCGAACAGCGCCTGGTGGGTATCGGCCAGAGTGGCTTGGCGCCTCTGCCCGGTTGCGGCCAGCTGCGCGTCGGCTTCGGCCATCGACAGGGCGGCGCGCGGGCGGCTGCCGAGGGGCATGGACAGCGACAACACAAGGCCATGATCTTCGAATGCTTCCAGCCGGCGCACGCCCACGTTCATCGTGAGATCGGGCGAGGCATTCGCTCGCGCCAGTTCGCGCCGGGCTTTGCCCGCCTGTGCGTCGAGCATGATGCTGCGCTGGGCCGCCGCTTCCGGCAGCCGCTTCGACAGTTCATCGAGCGAGGGCGCTTCGGGTAGTTCGGCCAAACTACCCACGGCGCCGTCGAAGTCCGCTGACAACGCGCCCCAGGTGCTGGCGAGAGTGACTCGGGCGCTGGCGAGTTCGTGTTCGGCATGTTCGCGCTCCAATTCCGCGTCGGCCAGGTTCAGTTCCGCCGCGTGCAGGTCGGTTTCCGGATTGCGCGCCGCTTCCACCCAGCGGGCGATTTCCGAACGTGCGCTCTGCGCCTGGGCCACGTGTTGTTCCGCGAGGCGCAGTCGCTGCTGGTCAGCGACCAATTCGATGAATCTGGCGGTGGCGATTGCCGCGACTCGCAGGCGCGCGACGGCCGTTTGATGCTGGCGGTGGGCCACGTCGGCTTCGCCCAGGGATTCCCGTGCCGCGCGTTTACCGCCCAGCTCGATGACCCGCCCGAGTCGCAACGTCGTTTCCGCGGCGTCCAAGCCGCTGAGTGCGCCGCTGCCCGCGAAGTTCTCGAGCTCCGCACTGACGAACCAGGGCGGGGGCAGCGCTTCGCGGCGCGCGCGCGCCTCGGCGGCGTCCACGTCGTGGGTCTCGGCAGCCAACAGGGGACTTGCGGCCGCGGACCGCTGCACGGCTTGTGACAGCGTCAAAAACTCGGCCGACGGAACGCGTGTGTTCATCAGCGTGATGACGCACAGACAGACGAGCCAGCGGCTCGTGTACCGGTAAAACATGGACCTCTCCCGCTGGGCCCGTACGGCCCATCGCGACTAACTACGTTTCAGTACGAAGTCAGGCGAGGCGGGGCGGTCCGCGCAGCGGCGGACGCAGGTGGGCACGCGCGGAGGTGGCGCGAGCGGGGACGGGAGCGAAAGTGAGTCGCGGGCGCGGGCGCATCAGCACGAAGAGCAGCAGTGCCCCGAGCGCGGCCAGCAAGGTGAGGTCGAGTTCGCCCGATGATTTTTTGAGAACTGCATCGGCGGCGATGGCCACATCGCGGTCCGCGTGTGCATCGCCTTCTTCGGCCTCGTCGAGGTGATGAACACCCGAGTCCGCGACGTGAACGCTGAGCGGCGGTTCGGAGCCGTCCATGCACAGATGCACGTGCAGACCGCCGACCCGCAAGGCGAGCAGCGCCACGCACACGACGGCGATCAGCAGTTTTCGTTTCTGGGCAAAGCGGAACACCGGCCGATTATCCATCAGCCGGGGTGGGTGGCAGGGCGAATCCGGTCACGACTTTGTCAGGGTTACTTCGGCGGCTCTGCCCCGGGCTGGGCGTCTTCCATGGGGAAGGTCTGAGCGCCCGAGGGCGGCAGCTGGCCTTCGGCGGCCGGCTCCGCGCCGCTGTCCGGGGTTGCGGTGGCGGCGCTTCGTGGCACGGGCGCGGGCTGCCCGGCGGAGGTGCTCGCGAGGATGGCACGCTGGAAACGCCTGGCGGCTTCGGCGTCGGTGGTGACCTGACCGGCGATGATGTCCTTGGCCGGAGCGGACTTGCCGTACAGCTTGTTGTTGGACTTGGAATCGATGGCGATCACGCTGCCGTCGATGGACACACCGGCGAAAAGTCCGCGATTGCGCGAGTACGAATAAACCTCGGCGGTGAAGTTCTGGTCCGTGGCGGCCGATGCAGAACGGCCCACGGGGCCGGCCGCGACCGAGGCGTCGGCCCCCAGTGTGAGCTTGCCGTCGGTGATGCCTTCGATGCTTTTGCGCGTGGTGAACACCAGCACGATGTCGGTGGACTGAACGCCGATCTGCCAGCCTACGTTACCGCCGGTGATGGAGACCATGATGGGGTTGCTGAATCTGCCGCTGGAATCGCGCACAACCATGGCGCCGCTGCCACGCCGTCCACCAACCACCGCCGCCACCTTGACGACGTTGGGGATGACCGCGATGCCGTAGGCGCGTGCCAGCAGGCGATCGGGAATCATGGTGTCGCGTTGTGAGCGCAATTCTTCGAGTACTCCGGAGGCTTCGATGAGCCGGGCCTCTTCACGCGCGCTTGCGAAGGCCGGCTGGATCATCCCGGCCGCGCCGGTGGCGGCGAAGAAAAAGGTTACGAGAAGCTTGTTCATGAGCACTCCTTGAAGGCCGCGAGCTTAGAGCGCATGCGGCATAATCGCCACCATGCGAAGCCATTCCTACAATTATATGCAGGCGTGCACTTTCGACCGCCTGCGCGCCATCGGGTTCCGCCTCTTGTTTGCCACGGCCTTTCTGCCTGCCGCCGCGCACGCCGAATGGATCACGCGCACCGAAAACATCATGGGCACGCGCTGCACCGTCGAGCTGTGGAGCGAAGACCGCGCCCGTGGTGAAGCCGCGATCTCGTCGGTGTTTGACGACATGAAGCGTATCGATCGTCTGATGAGCACCTGGAAAGAGGACACCGAGATCTCCCGGGTGAACCGCGAGGGCGGAAAACATCCGGTGAAAATCAGTCCGGAACTGTTCCGGCTGCTGCAGGTATCGGTGGAATATTCCGAGCTCACAAACGGCGCGTTCGACATCACCTACGCCAGCGTCGGCTATCTATACGATTTCAAGAAAGGGGTTCATCCGGACAGCGCGGCCATCGCCCAGGCGCTGCCAGGCATCAACTGGCGCCGCATGGTGCTCGACCCCAAGAACACTACGGTGTTCTTCACGCGCCCCGGCATGCGAATCGACCTGGGCGGCATCGCCAAGGGCCATTCCGTGGACCGCGGCATCGAGCTCCTGCAGGAACAAGGCATCACGCGGGCCATGGTCAATTCCGGCGGGGACACGCGCATCATCGGCGACCGTTTCGGCAAGCCGTGGGTGGTCGGCGTCCGCGATCCGGACCACGAGGGAAAGGTATTTCTGCGCCTGCCGCTGTCGGATACCGCCTTCTCGACCTCGGGCGACTATGAGCGCTACTTCGATGAAGACGGCAAACGTTTCCACCACATCATCGATCCGAAGACCGGGGATTCGGCACGCAAGGTGCGCAGTGTGACGGTGATCGCCGGGACGGCGACGCGCACCGATGCACTGACCAAGAGCGTGTTCATCATGGGCGCGGAAGAGGGCATCGCCTTCATCAACACGCTGCCCGACGTGGACGCGGTGGCCGTGTCGCCCGATGGCAAAGTCACATATTCGAAGGGGCTAGAACCGCCGGAATAACGGCGGGAACTCGCGAGGCGCTCAGCGGGCGCGCCTCGTACATAAGACGTTAGTTAGGGGTAGCTTTCCATGACCGCTCTCGTTTCGGTGTTCATCTGCCTCGCGCTGCTGTTGGCCGGCCGCGCCGAAGCACAAGCCACGCCCAATCAGATTCACATCTCGCCGCAGCAGGACCCGGGTGTGTATTCCGGCCGCCTGAAGGTCGACTACCCCACGCGCTACGAGCTGGCGTCGGTGGACGACGTCCGCAAGACGCTCGAACACGTTCACGCCTATGTCGACAAGGCCGCGCCGGTGCAGGTCATCGATGGTGAGACGGGCGCGCCGGTTGCCGATCTCGCGCGACTGCCGGCAAACGTGGCGCTGGCGCGCACCGACATGCAGATACTCACCTACGAGTGGGGCGTCACTTATGCCGGCATGTTGCGCAGTGCGCAGGTCACGGGCGACAAGCGCTACAACGAATACACGCGCGCGCGCGTGTCCGCGATCGCGACACTGGCCGCGCATGCGAAAAAGAACCTGCCGCCCGGCACCACGCATTCGAACTACCCGATGCCGAAACATGGCCTGGGTTTGAGGTCCATCCTGATACCCGGCCGGCTCGACGATTCCGGCGCGATGTGCGCCGCGTTGATCAAGGCCGAACTCGCGGGTCTCGGCGACGAAAAACTGCGACCCTGGATCGACAACTACGTGCAGTACGTGTCAACGAAGCAGTTCCGGCTGAATGACGGC
>DASTTJ010000085.1:0-9141 GCA_035760205.1 Steroidobacteraceae bacterium
ACGGTTTTCATGCGGCCGACGTTCGACTTGCCGTAACGCGCGATGGGAATGCTGGCGTCGCCTTCGATGAAGGAAGGCATCGACGTGGCCCACAGCAACTCGTCGCCCAGGTGCTGGTAGACGAACTGGTGCAGGTCGAGCAGGTATTGCAGAAGCTCCCAACTGGTGCCGAACGTCGGCGACACGAGTTCGATCAACGCTTCCGAGTAATCCGTGGTGATGTTTTCGTTGGTCAGCGCCGAACCGAGCGCTCGCGGATGCGGCGTCTGCGCGATTTGGCCGTCAGGGGTGACGCGCAGCGATTCCCTTTCGATGCCCTTGCGCCCGCCCTGAATGATCTCGGGCTCGCCGCTGTTGATCAGCGCCGCGAGAGTCTGTTCGAACTTGCGGTCGATGGCGGCGCTCATGAGGGCCGGCATCTTGCCGGTACGGCCTCATGGTCCGCAATCAGTCTATGGAGAGAGGGTCAGGGTGGCGAGGAGCTCGCCTGGGCTCGCAATAACTGCTCCGCCTCACAATACTTGCGCAGGTCGGTCAGCATTTGCGGCAGCTCGCGCTTGAAAGTCGAGCGCGCCAGCCAGTTGGGGACAAATCCTGGCGGGTCTATGTAGACGCGGTATCGCAGCAGCGTGCGATCATTTTCCGCCGGCTCGAACTCCCAGACGCCTTCATTGGCCTTGAAGTCCCCGCTGACCTGGCGAAACGTGATGCTCCGGTCAGTGACGAAGTCGGCACGGAAAATGTAGCGGAGCCGCGGCGCGTACCAGCCGAAATCGATTTCCTGTTCGACCAGCGCCCAGCTCGCGTCCGCGGCCTTTTCGCGGACCCGGCACAGGCGAAGGTGCGGCACGTACCGGACTGCGTCCGCACAACGGGTCATTGACGCAAACACCACCGCCGGCGTGGCATCGATCAACATGGCCGCCCGCACCGTGCCACGGCGCGCGCCCGGATCGAGGTTGGCGCGGATCACGATCTCGTCCTTGGCGACTCGTTGCGTCTCGGCGGCCGTCAGCTCGAAATCGGCGGCCCGCACGAGCCCGGCAAAGGCCAGACCTGAGCCCAGGACAACCGCGATCCATTGCGGCGCAAGGCTCATGTTCAGCGATATCCCATATTGTTTTGAGTGCCCAACTTGGGCCGATTGGTTCATTCGACGGCGTTCATTGTCGGTTAAGCAGGATGGGCATATCGTTTATTCCATGGTTTATCCCATGAAACGCGTACTGGCTGTGTTGGCCCTGGGGCTGCTCGCCTCATCGCCTGCGTTCGCGTTCCGCTGCGGCACCAAACTCGTCAGCGAAGGAGACTCGCGCTCCGAGGTTGCCGCCAAGTGCGGCGAGCCGACCGACGTGGCGACGCAGCGAAGTGTGTTCCGCCGTCCCGTGATCTGGAATTACGGGCGGCCGCGCTACATCGGCGAGGACTTCATCGAGATTCCCGTCGAGACCTGGCTGTACAACCTCGGGCCTAACAAGCTCATGCGGCGCATCCGCTTCGAGGGCGGCTATGTCGTCGATATCGAAACGCTGGGGTACGGCTACAACTGAGGGCGGCGCGTTCCCGCCCTACTTCACGGCGCGCTGCGGGCGCTTGGCCTCGATCCAGCGATCGATCTTCGCCGTCAGCACGTTCATGGGAACCGCGCCATCGCGCAGGATCTGGCTGTGAAATTCGCGAACGTCGAACGACGCGCCGAGTTGGGCCTGCGCTCGCGCGCGCAGAGCGCTGATGTGCAGCTGGCCTAACTTGTAGCCCAGCGCCTGCCCCGGCCAGACGATGTAACGCTCCACTTCGGCGGTGACATCGCTCTCGGCGAGCGAGGAATTGTCGAGCATGTACTTGATGGCCTGCTCGCGCGTCCACCCTTTGGAATGCAGCCCGGTATCCACGACCAGGCGCATCGCCCGCAGCATTTCGTCGGACAACCGCCCGTACCACTGGTACGGATCCGTGAACACCCCGAGCTCCTTGCCGACGGATTCTGCGTACAGCGCCCAGCCTTCCGAGTAAGACACGTAACCGTTGAAGCGGCGGATGCGCGGCAGATCCGTGAGTTCCTGCTGGATGGATATCTGGAAATGATGACCGGGAGACGCTTCGTGCAACGACAGTGTCTCGAGGCCGAAGCGCGGCTGCGCCTTGAGATTGTGGGTATTGATGTAGAAGATGCCCGGGCGTTTGCCATCTGGCGACGCCGACTGGTAGGACGCGCCCGCCGCCGACGCCGCGCGAAACGCCTCGACCGCACGGATTTCGTAGTCGGCCTTCGGAAAATCCGCGAACAGTTTCGGCAGCAGCGCATCGATGCGCAGTTTGACGCCGCGATAAGCCCCGAGAAGTTCGTCCTCGTTCTTGAAATGGAACTGCGGGTCTTCCTCGAGAAATTTGAAGAACGCGTCGAGATCGCCGTTGAACCCCACCTGCTCTTTCACGGTGAGCATCTCGCCACGAATGCGCGCGACCTCGGCCAGCCCGAGGCGATGGATTTCGTCGGCCTGCATGTCCATGGTGGTGGAGCCGCGGATGCGCCAGCGGTACCAATCCTGACCGCCGGGCAGATCTGCCCAGCCGACCGTGGTGCGCGCCGCGGGTAGATAGTCGCGCTCGATGAAATCCGCGAGCCGCGTGTACGCAGGCAACACTTCACCGGTGAGCGCAGCGGCATAACCGTCGCTGATGCGCTGACGGTCCTTCGCCGAGATGGTCGCTGGCATCATCTTGATGGGCGTCCAGAAGATGTTGTCGGTCAGGCTGGCGGTGACTATTTCGCGCAACTGAGGCACCACCTTCGCCATGGCCGGCCGCGGCAACGTGACGCCGCGCGCCATTCCCGCGCGCATCATGTCGATGGCGCCATCGGCCCACCGCGGGAACTGGCGCAGCCGCGCCAGGAAACGCTCGAAGTCTTTTGCCGTGACGAAGGGCTGCGGGCCGCTGCCCGAACCATAGACGGCCAGGTCCATGGGCAAGCCGTTCATCTGGTTGAGCGGCATCAGCTCTTCGGGATACTGGCGGCCCTCGAGTGCCAGCTCGCGCTCGCTCACGAAAATGTCGTAAGTGATTCGTGCGGTCGGCGAGAGTCCGGTCGCATCGATCTTGCGCACCCGTTCCAGGTACGCCTGGTCGAGCGCGGCCTGACGAGCGCGAAACCCCGGGGCGGTGGTTTCATCGAGCCGGTCGTCGTACCGCGAGTCGCCGATGGCGGTGGCGGCCATGGGGGACAACTCGAGCGCGCGCTCGAAGTATTCTTCCACCAGGGAATTGAGCGAGGAGTTTGCCGAAGGGGGAAGCGACGTAGCGCAGCCGCAGACCAGCGCCGCTGACAAAAGGAGAGCGGGGTTTTTCATCGGTGGATGGTAGCAGGCGACCGCCGCGCTCAAGGACGCCGGGCCCGGGCGTTCACGCCAGAATGCGCGTCCGCTGCGACGGCCCGCGAATTAATGTCCTTCGCAAGTGTCCTAGGTGCAGCACACACAAAGCCGTAACCTACGACCCACAACTATGTCACCTGCCATCCTCATCGCCGACGATCACCCGCTGTTTCGCGAAGCCCTGAAGCTTGCCATCACCCAGGCTTTCGGCGGTGCCCGCACCTTTGAAGCCGACACCGTCGATTCGCTGCTCGCAACGCTGCATGCGAATCCGGACATCGACTTGTTGCTGCTCGACCTCGGCATGCCCGGGGCACATGGTTTTTCCGGTCTCGTGCAGGTTCGTGCGCACTATCCGTCGGTCCCCGTGGTGGTCATTTCGGGCCGTGAAGTCCAGGACATCGCG
This sequence comes from Steroidobacteraceae bacterium, assembly GCA_035760205.1. Lineage (GTDB taxonomy): Bacteria > Pseudomonadota > Gammaproteobacteria > Steroidobacterales > Steroidobacteraceae > CADEED01. The sequence continues at coordinate 3,781 of DASTTJ010000085.1, forward strand.
CAACGTACGCTCACGCACGGTGCGGCGGCATTCATCGCCAAGTCAGCAGCGGTGCCCGTCATCATCGATGCCTTGCAGACCATCCTCCAGGGCGGCGTCTGGAGCGCGCCCGACCAGGTTCCGGACAGCGCCACGCGGGGCAGCGCCGTCCATCCGGACGAAGCCGCGGCTGCGCGCCGCGTCGCCAGCCTCACACCACAGCAGTTCCGCGTGTTGTCCATGTTGTGCTCGGGCCAGTCGAACAAGCGCATTGCGTTGCAGTTGCAGGTTTCCGAGGCCACGGTAAAGGCGCACATGACCGCCATCCTCGAAAAAATGGGCGCCGAGAATCGCACCCAGGCGGTGCTGATCGCCCAACGGCTGGCGCTGCATCAATTCGCGCCGCCGGCACCCGAAGACGAGTCCTGATTCGCGCGCGCGAGCCGGTCCACGAGCGCCGCGATCAACGCGCGCAGCGCCGCCGGCCGCACCGGTTTGCGAAGCACCGGGAATCCCAGCTCGCCGGCCTCCTGCACCAGTTTGTCGGTGGCGTCGGCCGTCAGCAGAGCGCCGCCGCGTTGTTGTCCGGCGGGCTCGCCGTGCACCAGCTGCCCTAACAACGCAAGGCCCGCCGGGCGGCTCTGCAGGTGATAATCGGCAAGCACGATGTCGATTGAATGCGCGGCGCCCAGCGCCAGCGCGGCTTCCGGTGTCGAGGCGGCGAACACGTCAAATCCCCAGCGCGCCAGCAGTTCTGTCAATCCCTCGAGCGTTGCGGCATCGTCATCGACACACAATATCTTCGCGCTCACGCGCCGGTCGGCGGGCTGCACGGTCTTCGGTTCGCCGCTGTCGCTGATGTCCCGCTCGGCGCACGCGCCGCCGCGCGGCACGCAAATGCCGAAGATGCTGCCCCGTCCGGGCACTGATTCCAGGGTGAGCTTGCTGTCAAGCAACGCGGCGATGCGCTCGCAGATCGACAGGCCCAGCCCCAGGCCTTTCTCGCCCCAGGGCGAAGGTTGATCGAGCCGCCGGAACTCTTCGAAGATGGTGCGCCGATTCTTGGCGGTGATTCCGTGGCCCGTGTCGATGACTTGCAGCTCCACGGCCGCGCCGCCTGCGCGGCGACGGGTACCCAGCACGACGCTGCCGGCCTGCGTGTAACGCAGAGCATTGCCTACAAAATTCTGCAGGACACGCCGCAGCAGGCGTGGATCGGAACGCACGCGTAACCGCGTCGGCTGAAATGACAAGCGGATGGCGCGCTGCGCGGCCACCGGCGCGAACTGTTTCTGCAGCGACTGCAACAGGTCGCCGACGTCGAACTCCGAGATTTCGGCGCGCACGCCGCCGGCATCGAGGCGCGAAATGTCGAGCAGGCCTTCCAGCAGTTCGCCCGCCGCCGCCAGGGAGTTGTCGACGCTCTCGGCAAGACCGCGCAGATCGCCATCCGCTCCAGCACGGCTGCGCAGCGCGGCGTTGAACAGGCGAGCGGCGCCGAGCGGCTGCAGCAGATCGTGGCTCGCGGCCACGACGAAACGGGTCTTGGACTGATTGGCCTGCTCGGCCTGAGCGACCGCGGCGGCGAGCTGACGCGTGCGCTCCTCGACGCGCAGCTCGAGTGTCTCGTTGATCTCGCGCAGGCTCTCTTCGGTTCGCTTGTGACTGGTGACGTCACTGAAACTGGTGACGAAGCCGCCATCCGGCAACGGCTGGCCGCGAAGCTCGATCGCACGGCCATCCGGGCGGCGCCGCTCGGAGGTGTGACTCGAGCCGGCCCGCATGAAATCGAGGCGCTTGCGAACCTGCGCTTCCGGCTCGCCAGGTCCGCACCAGCCGCGTTTAGCGTTGAAGCGGATCAGCTCTTCCACCGTCTTCCCGGCGAACACGAACCCCGGCGGATATTCGAACAGATCCAGGTATCGCTGGTTCCAGGCGACCAGCCGCATTTCCGCGTCCACCACGCACACCCCCTGCGGCATGTTGTCCATCATGGTTTCGAGCAGCTCGCGATTGAAGCGCAGCTTTTGCGAAGCCTCGTCGAACAGCGTGACGATCTCCGCGAGTTCGATGCCCGCGCCGCGCAACGCGCTGGTCAGCACGAGACGCGCCGAGGACGCGCCCAGCGCGCCGGACAAGTCGCGCTCCAGCGATTGCAGCAGCGCGAGGTCGGCGCGTTCTTCCGCAAACACTTGGCGCTTGAGCTCGCGGGAGCGCCGCTCCAACAGCCGCCGCGAGGCCGGCGTGCCTAACAATCTCTCGGCCAGCAGCAGCAGGTCGCCGACAGTGGCGCCGCCCGGCAGCAACTGTCCGCCGCGCGTTCCGGGAAATCCTTCGAGCAGGCGCGCGCCGGCCACACGCAGCCGCTCGCCGATCGCGGGCCGGTAGCGCAACGAAAGGGCAACCATGACCGTGACGTTCGCCGTGAGCGACCAGAACACGCCGTGAGAAAAGGGTTCGGGGAAGTCGAGTCCCATCAGCGTGCGCGGCGCAAGCCAGCCCAAGCCGAATGGCCCCTCCGTCAGCCAAGCCGGAGGCTCGCCGAACTCGGACACGATGGCGGGTATCAGCAGCGTGTACATCCAGATGACGAAGCCGGTTGCGAGGCCCCCGGTGACGCCCGCGCGGCTCGCGCCCTGCCAGTACACCGCGGCAATGATGGCGGGCGCGAACTGCGCCACGGCGGCAAGCGACAACGTGCCGATGGCGGCGAGGCTCGGCGCATTCGGCGTCAGATGGAAGAATCCGTAGGCGCCTAACAACACTCCGAGGATGGCCACGCGGCGCACCCAGAGAATCAGGGTGGGCGGTGCCACGCTTTCGCCCACGGCCGTCAGCCGCCGGCGCCACAACATGGGCAGCACCAGATCGTTGCTGATCATCGTGGCGAGCGCGATGGAAGCCACGATGACCATACCGGTTGCGGCAGCGAATCCGCCCAGGTACGCAAACAGCGCTAGCCACCCCTGCCCGGCCGCGAGCGGTATCCACAACACCAGTGCGTCGGTACTCGGAGCGCTGCGGCCGGCGGCATCGAGCGGCAACGAAGCCGCAACGATCGGAATCACCACCACGCTGAGCAGCACGAGATAACCGCCGAACCACCAGCGCGCACGCCGGATATCGGCGATGTCTGCGCATTCGACGACACCGATGTGGAACTGCCGGGGCAGGCAGAAGAACGCAAACATCGCCGTCAACGCCTGGGCGAAGAACATCGACGGCTGGGTGAACTGCTCCGGTATGTGCCGCAACGCGGTAACCATCGGCTCGGGGCTGGGAAGCGTCGTCAGCGCGAAGAGACTGACGAAGATCAACGCCACGAGCTTGAACACCGATTCGGCGGCAATTGCCAGCACCATGCCCGGATGATGCTCGGTGGCGTCGATGCCGCGCGTGCCGAACAGGATCGCGAACAGCGCGAGCATGAGCGCGACGCCAAGCGTAGTGTCCTGGTACCAGTGCGGCGTGATGCCCGGCGGCTTGCCGGTGAGCACGTCGATGCTCATCGAGATGGCGGTGAGCTGCAACGCGATATACGGAATGATCGCCGTCAGCGCGATGAGCGTGACCAGCACGGCGATGCGGCGCGACCTGCCGAAACGCGCTGACAGAAGGTCGGAAATCGAGGTGGCGTTCTGATGTTTGGCGAGCCGCACTAGGCGCTCGTAGAACTTGATGCCGAACAACAGCAGCACCAGCGGGCCGAAATATCCGGCGATGTACAGCAGGCCATCTTGCTTGGCGGTGCCCACTGCGCCGTAGAACGTCCAGCTCGATCCGTATACACCGAGAGCGAAGCTGTATATGAGAAGGCGGTACCGGGGATTCTCTGGATAAATCTTGGTGCGGTCGCCCCACCAGGCAATGGCAAACAAGCCGGCCATGTACGCCAGCGACGCGAGCAGCAATACCCAGCCTGAAACCGTCGTCGTCATTGGTGGCCAAACGATAGTCGAATTCACAGGCGTGGGCGTGTCATCCTAGCGCGCGTTTTCGCCGGGAGCACATGCCATGCTGGTTGGATCCAACGTTCGTCGCGTCGCCGTGGTTGGCGGCATGCGCATCCCCTTCGCGCGCGGTCACGGCGCTTATTCTCGGGTCGGCAACCAGGACATGTACACCGCGGTGCTGCAGGCGCTGGTGGCGAAGTACCGCCTCGCGGGCGAGCGCCTTGGCGACGTCACCGGCGGCGCGGTGCTCAAGCACTCCAAGGACTTCAACCTGGTGCGGGAGTGCGTGTTGTCTTCGGGCCTCGATCCGCAGACACCCGGGCTCGACATGCAGCGCGCCTGCGGTACGGGCCTGGACGCCGCAATTTCCGTGGCGATGAAGATCGCGCTCGGCCAGATGGATTGCGGCATTGCCGGCGGGTTCGACACGGTCAGCGACCCACCCATCGTCTATTCACGCGAATACCAGCAGTTGCTGCTGCGCGCGTTTCGCGGACGCAGCGCGTGGGGGCGCATCAAGCCTTTCTTCGGCTTGCGGCCGCGGCATTTCAAACCGGTGATGCCCGGCGTGCTCGAGCCGCGCACCGGACTTTCGATGGGCGAACACTGCGAGCAGATGGCCAAGACCTGGAAGATCTCGCGTGCCGATCAGGATGCGCTGGCCAACTTGAGCCACGTCAATGCCGGCAAGGCTTGGGCGCGCGGCTTCTTCAGCGACCTGGTGGTGAGCGAGTACCAGGGCCTGAAGATCGACAACAATGTGCGTGCCGACAGCACGCTGGAAAAGCTCGGCTCGCTGAAACCCGCGTTCGATCGCCGCAGCGGGCAGGGCACGCTCACCGCCGGCAATTCCACGCCGCTGACCGACGGCGCTTCGGCGGTGTTGTTAGCCAACGAAGAGTGGGCGCGGCAACGCAATCTGCCGGTGCTCGCGTATTTCAGCTTCAGCAAGCAGTGGGCGGTCGACTACGTGGGCGGCAATGAGGGCCTGCTCATGGCGCCCGCCTACGCGGTGCCTGCGATGCTCAAGGATGCGAATCTCACGCTGCAGGATTTCGACTTTTACGAAATTCACGAGGCGTTCGCCGCGCAGGTCTTGTGCACGCTCAAGGCGTGGGAATCCCCCGAGTACTGCAAGGAAAAACTCGGGCTCGACAGGCCGTTGGGAAGCATCGACCGCGACAAGCTCAACGTGAACGGCTCGAGCGTGGCCATCGGCCATCCGTTCGCGGCCACCGGCACGCGCATCGTGGCATCGCTCGCGAAGCAGCTGGCCGAGTCGCCCACCGCCAAGCGCGGCCTGATTTCGGTGTGCACCGCGGGTGGCATGGGCGTGGTCGCCATCCTCGAGAAGGCGTAGCCGGGTGGTGCCGGGCACCAAAAGTCGTAGTTGAACCTGTGCTCACCCGGGCGCCGAGCGGCGCCCAAC
>DASTTJ010000086.1:0-13884 GCA_035760205.1 Steroidobacteraceae bacterium
CAAGGCAAGGTCGAGATCGCGTGCGCGCACGTCGGCAAAGAACTGCGGGAATCGGCCGAGCGGATCCTGCAAGCGGATGTTGCTGCCGACGATGCGCCCGCCGAACACCTGCGATTCGACGTTGCCCTGGAACGTGAGCAATTTGTCCTTGAGCGTAACGCCGGGAACACTTGCCGCAAGTGTTCCCGAGAACTCGGGCCAGCCGAATGCCTTGGCGAGCAACGGCATGCTGATGGGTTCGACCGCTCCTTTGAACGCCACTTCCATGTTGTCGCCATCGAGATTGCCCAGCGCCAACGTATCGATGGCGATTGCGCCGTCGAAGACGGGTAGTTTGGTGGGACGGGTGAGCCGAAAGCCCGCACCTTGCGCCAGGAATTCGAGCGCGGCGGCGCCGCCAGACAATCCGTAGGCGCCACCTTCCGACCAGGAAAGTTTCGAGAGGGGCGCGTTCGGCACGCCCGCAGGCGTCCAGTGGACCTCGCCATTCACCTTCGTGAGATGCAGACGGTCCTTCTTGTCGCGCAGACCGAGTTCCCGCGGCGACAGGCGCAATGCCGTGATGCCGTTGTCGCGGACCGCCACTTCGCCGCTCAAACTGCCGCTGGTGTCGAGGTTGCTCAGCACGCTGGTCGTGGCCAGCGTGATCTGCATATAGCTGGTGTAGGCGGCGGGAAACTGGAACTTCGCGAGCTGGAAATTACCGGTAATGCCCGGCACCTCGGTGGCCAGGTTCACGCTGCCAGTTCCGGTAAGCTCGATGAGATCCTTCTGGGTGAGGCGCAGGGATTCGATCGCCAGCAGGTCTCCCTTCAGATTCGCGCGTGACTCGAGCACAAGCGGGTTCTTGCCGAGATCGAGCAGCACCGGGTTGACCAGTATCTGCCCCTGCTTGCCCGTCACCTCCAACTCAAACGCAGTGTCGGCTGCATTGAGCCGCGCTCGCAGGCGAATCATTGCCGCGAGATTGTCCGTCACGATGGTGCTGGCCTCGTTGGTCAAGGTCGTCGCGTCGAGGTTCATCGTGGCGTCCACTACCGTGCCGCTGCCGGAATCGGCGGCGGCACCTTCGATCGCCACCTTGCCGTCGCCGGTGATGTCCGCCGGCAGTTCGAACCACGGTGCGGCGAACTTGCGCAACGCCTCGACCGTCGTCGTGCCCGTGCCGCCCTTCACCTGCCAGCCTTTGTCATCCACACGCCCGTCGAATGTCGCCGTCGTTCCCGCGACCTTGAGGCCGCGTCCGCCGAATGTGGTGATGCCCGTGTCGGTGCGCATTCCGACGGTCATGGCCACGTCGAAGGAACCCGTCGGCCCACCGCGTCCTGTGAATCGTCCTGCATCGCAGCCGAAGCGAGGCTCGGCGATCACCGGTGAAGTGCAAACGAACGTGAGGTCCTGGAGCTTGCCGGCTGGTTCGGGCAGCGTCGCGGTGCGCACCCGCAGCGTCAGGCGCGTCTCCCGGTCAGTAAGCAGGTCCAGTCGTACGCTGGCCGACTCCACCGGTATGCCGGCAACCCGCAGCTCGCCTACCTCGAGCACGAACGCATCCACCGCCCCGGCGGGCGGCGAGGTACTTATTACAAGGAGTACCAGGCAAAGTAGCGGCTGCCTCATGGGCCGGGATTGTAACGCCCGAAACACAGCCGTCTTCCCTGGGAGGCCTCCCCCGGGCTGCTGCCACAAAACCGTAATACGGGTGTCATGTCGCTGCCTCGTGCGCGTCCGAGACTGCAATGCCATGAGTACCCATGGATCGTTAATGGCTCGATTCGACGCAGCGGAATATCGCTTGTGCCGCCGGCTCAATCGCGGAATCGAGAACACCGGCGTCCGGTTGTTCTTCAAAACTGCCAGCCGGCTTGGAGACGGCGTCATCTGGTACGCGCTCATGCTCGCGCTGCCGTTCGTCTATGGAGGCAGGGGTCTCGAGGTCGCGCTCGTCATGCTCGCAACCAGCGCCGTTGGCCTGGCGGTGTACAAGTTTCTCAAGCGGACCTTCGTGCGCGAGCGCCCGTTCATCCGCCATGCGGGCATCTCGCTGGCGGGTGCGCCGCTCGACCGCTACAGCTTTCCGTCGGGCCACACACTGCACGCGGTGGCATTCACCTGGCAGGCGTGCGCGGCGTTTCCCGAGCTTTCCTTCGTGTTGGTGCCACTGGCACTGGCCATCGCGGCGTCGCGCGTGGTGCTCGGCCTGCACTATCCCACAGACGTCCTCGTGGGCGCCTTGTTAGGCGCGGCTTCGGGCGCGATCGGCGCTTCATTGATCTGATGCGCGTTCTGTTCGTTTCCGACGTCTACTTTCCGCGCGTCAACGGAGTCTCCACGTCCATCAGGACTTTCCGTGGCGATCTGGCCAGCGCGGGCGTCGAATCCATTCTCGTCGCTCCTGAATATCCCGGTGCGCCGGCTGACACCGAGCCGGGAATCATCCGGGTGCGGTCCGGTGGCGTTCCTCGTGATCCCGAGGATCGCCGATTTCTCAGTGGCCCGCTGAAGCGCGCGTTGAATCGCGAGCTCGCATCGCAAGTCGATCTCGTGCACATCCACACGCCGTTCATCGCCCACTACGCCGCCGCGCGGTTTGCGCGGGAAAACGGACTGCCTGTGGTCGCGACCTACCACACATTTTTTGAAGACTATCTGCATCACTATGTTCCGATACTTCCGCGCGGTATCGGGCGCTGGCTCGCGCGGCGCTTCACGCTTTCGCAGTGTCGCGATGTTGCCGCACTGATTTCCCCCAGCGCGCCGATGCGCGATGCCTTGCTGGCGTACGGTGTCACGACGCCGATCGAGGTGTTGCCAACAGGTCTGCCTGCGATGAGCTTCGTGCGTGGTGACGGCGCGCGCTTCCGCAAGCAGTTCGATCTCCCCACGGATCGTCCGCTGCTGCTGTACGTCGGCCGGGTGGCCTTCGAAAAAAACATCGACTTCCTGCTCCGCATGTTCGCGAAACTGCTTGCACAGCGGCCGGACGCCTTGTTCGTGATCGCCGGCGAAGGGCCAGCCTTGCCGCATCTGACGAAGCTCGCGCGCGAGCTCCGAATCGAATCCCAAGTGCGTTTCATCGGTTACCTCGATCGAGCCAAGGAACTGCCGGATTGCTACGCCGCTGGCGACGCCTTTGTGTTCGCATCCCGCACCGAGACTCAGGGACTGGTGCTGCTCGAAGCGATGGCGCAGGGCACGCCGGTAGTGTCGACGGCTGAGCTGGGAACCCGCTCCATACTCACGCCGGCCTGCGGTGCCTTTGTGGTTCCTGAAGACGAAGATGCGTTCGCCGCGGCCACCGCCGAGGCGCTCTCGCTACCGCCTGGCGACCCCCGCCGCGGGCAATTACGTGCGCACGCGGAATCCTGGGCGTCGCATTCCATGGCCCAACGCCTGGCAGTGTTTTACGAGAGGGTTCTAGTGACCGCCGTTCAGCCTCTTAAACTTAATGAACGGGGTTCCGCAGGAACCCCGTTAGAAGTGGAGCGCAGCTCCTGACAAGAGCAGCTCCTGACTAGGGCTGCTGATCGACTTCGACCTGCTTGACGCACTTACCAACGTCCTTCTCGCAGGAAACATCGACCGCGCGAGTATGCGTTTCGCCATTGGGCAACGTGCGCGCTGTGTCGCGGGAATATCCGTCATCCGTACGCTGGATCACATCCGACTTCGAACCCTCGCGGCCGTCGAAGGTTGTGTAGTTGGACTCGCGAGTGATCGTGCCAGCGTCCTTGTCGCGAACAACCGTCAAATCCCGCGTGGCAGTTTCGCCGTCCTTGTTCGTCGCCGTGGTGGCGCGCGTGAAACCGTCTTCGGTCTTGGTGCGGACGCTGTCGACGCTGCCGGTGCCGCCATTCGGGCCGGTGTAGTCAACGTTGCGAGTGCGCGTGCCGGCTTCCCGATCGTTGGTCACCACCGCGTTGCGCGTCGCGCTCTTGCCCTCGGCATTGGTCCACGTGTCGGAACGCGTGTGCCCGTTTTCAGTGCGCTGTCTTTCGGTAGTACGCGTGTGCGGCTGTGCGGCGCGCGGTGCATTGGTGGCGCGCTGACGCCCAGCTCCACCTGCCTGGTTGTCGCGGGCAATCGCCGAAGCGCTCGCCACTAACAGCGTGGCAATGGCGAGAGTGCCGAGAAAATTTACAGATTTTGGGAAAGTCACAAATCCCTCCTGAAAAAAATGTGGTTCACGCGAACAAGAACGCGCGCACTCGGCATCCGTTGACGCTAGACTTTCCATAAATCTGCTGATGTGTTCGAAGGGGAGGAGAGTCGATGTCTTCCAAGCGAGCCCTGGTCGTGGACGATTCAAAGTCCGCACGCGCGTTCCTGTCGCGCATTCTCGAGCGTCACGAAATCACCGTGGATGCGGCCGAATCCGCCGAAGCGGCCATCGACTACCTCACGCGCAATCGCCCCGACGTGATCTTCATGGATCACATGATGCCGGGCATGGACGGCTTTCAGGCCGTACAGTCCATCAAGAACAACCCGCGCACCGCGGCCATTCCCATCCTCATGTACACCTCGCAGGAAGGGGATCTCTATCTCGGCCAGGCGCGCGCCCTGGGCGCTGAAGGTGTGCTGCCCAAGCAGATCAAGCAGGCCGACATCACCAAGATGCTCTACCAGCTGCGGCTGGTGTCCGATCGCCGTACGCGCGAACAAACTACCTTCATGCCGAAGGATTTCGGATCCGACATGGCGCCCGCCAACGAGTCCGCCATCGTTGTGGATCAACCGGTCGTGGATCAACCGGCGGTCACTCCGCCTTCGGCCGCCGACACCGCGTCCACCAATGCCGACCAGGCGTTCGCGCTGCTGTTGCCAAAGATGTCGCTCGAGATCCGCGCGGCCCTCGATCAGTCGCTGCAGAAGGAAATCGCCGCGCTGCGCGGTTTCATCGGTACCACGCTGGATTCGCACGCTGAACGCCTGCAGGGCGACCTCGCAACGCTGCTCCCGGCGACCCGTACGCCCGAACTCGACCTGCCCACCGTCATACCCGAGCGGCGCTCGTGGGGTGGCATTCTTGGCTGGACGCTGGCGCTCGTCGGTGTGGCGGGTGTCTCGTTCATGAGCTGGCTGTGGTGGAGCCAGGGCGGCGAAATCGCCGCGTTGCGCACCGATCTCACCGCCGCTTACACCGAGCTCGAAGCACTACGCGCCAAGCCCGAAGTAGTTAGCCCGGCCCCGGGGGTAGCCGAACCCGTCGCGGCCGAACTCGCCGTGGCCGACCCCGCTGTGGTTGATTCCGCAATAGTCGATCCCCATGCGGTTCTGCCCGACGCCGACGCACCGGATGCCGCGGCCGCCACGACGCCAGCGGTAGAGCTGGTGCCCACCGGTGCGGCTGTCGCTCCGGCAGCGGTAACCGTCGCGCCACCCGCGGCGCCGCCGCAGTCCATCCAGGCGCAGTGACCGGCTTCCCGCTCGACACCTCATTCAGACCTGATCGCTGGCTTCGCGGCCGGCATTTCCAGACCATTCTTTCCAGCCTGCCGCCGCGCCGTTCGCGCGTCGAGCGACGCGCCATCCCCGTCAGGGCGGCGAGTGTAGAGTTGCTGCTCCAATGCGGCGACGGCACAGTCCTGCAGGCGTTCCACGCCAGCCCGGCGAAGCGTGGCCGCGAACCGGGCAAGAAGCTCGCGGTGTTGTTGCACGGCTGGGAAGGCAGTGCCGATTCGACCTACGTGCTCTCCGCCTCGCAGACCTTGTTTGAGCAAGGCTTCGAGGTGGTGCGCCTCAACCTGCGCGATCACGGCACCACGCACCACCTGAACCGGGAGCTGTTCCATTCCTGCCGCTTGCCCGAAGTAGTGGGCGCCGTGCGTTCGCTCGCGAGCCAGTTCGCCAACATGCCCATCGTGCTCGCCGGTTTCTCGCTCGGCGGAAACTTCATGCTGCGGGTCGCCGCCGACCGCGAAACGCGCGACCTTCCGTTGCAGCGCGTGATCGCCGTGTCGCCGGTTCTCGACCCGGCGGTGACCATGACGACTCTCGAGCGTGGCCCGTCGCTGTATCACTCGTATTTCGTCCGCAAGTGGAGCCGCTCGCTGGCGAAGAAGCAGCAGGCGTGGCCGGAACACTACGATTTCGAGGATCTGCTGCGAATCCGCAGCCTGCGCGAGATGACCCGTCAGCTGGTACTGCGCCACACTGAGTACCCAAGCATGGACGACTATCTTGCCGGCTACGCGATCACGGGCAATCGTCTGACGACCCTCGCGGCGCCGGCCACTGTGCTCACCTCCCTCGACGATCCCATCATCGAACCTGCGGATCTCGCGCGGCTGGCGCGCTCGCCGCACCTGGATATAGTGACCACGGCCCGGGGCGGGCACTGCGGCTTTCTCGAAAATCTCGGTGGAACCAACTGGGTCGACTCCCAGTTGGTTAAATTGCTGTCGCGTAACCCGGACAGCTAGGCAGCCTTTCACGAGTGTGATGAGGTGCTAACAACACACGGGCGCAAAACCCCGGGTAGCTCGGAGGTCTTTCGAATGTGGGTGCGCAACGCGCCGCGACTCTCTGCAGGTTTGGGTGTCCACGCACTGGCCGTCTTGCTCGCCGGATGCAGCAGCGGAGGCGGGGATGACGATCCTCCACCGCCGCCACCGCCTGCCGCCGATACCACGGCGCCCAGTGTTCCCGCTGGCGTCACCGCAGTGGCGCAGTCCTCGACCCAGATCCTCGTGAGCTGGACGGCCTCGACCGACGCCAGCGGCATTGGCGGATATCGCGTCTTTCGCGACGGCGGCGCCACGCCGGTGGCCACGGTACAGACCACTAACTACACCGACGACGGCCTCATTGCCGCACGCATGTATTCCTATGCCGTCAGCGCCGTCGATGCGGCGGATCCGCCGAATGTGTCGGCGCTATCTGCCTCTGTCAGCGCCACTACTGGCGGCACGCCCCCGGTCAGCGGCCTCGACGGCCGTCCCACCAATACCACCTGTCTCGCCGGCGATCCGCCGGGCAGCGCGGTGTCGATTGCGGTGCAGCGCGCGTTCACCAATCTGACATTCACTCAGCCCGTCGCCATGCTCCAGGAGCCCGGCAATTCCGCGCGCTGGTATGTAGTGCAGAAAACCGGTTCCGTGCGGGTGTTCGACAACTCACCGACGGTTGCCGCGCCGACGCGCGAATTCATCAACATCGCATCCAGGCTCAACTCCAACCCCGGCAGCAACAACGATGAGCGCGGCCTGCTCGGCATGGCGTTCCATCCGAACTACCCCATCGACCCGCGTGTGTACCTCTTCTATACGGGTAACGACACCACACTCGGCCTGGTCGATCGCGTGTCGCAGTTCCGCCTGGCAACCGGCGGAACGGTGCTCGATCCGGCCAGCGAAATAGAACTGTTCAACGTCGATGATCCGGCGAGCAATCACAACGGCGGCAACATTGCCTTCGGTTCCGACGGCTTCCTCTACATCGGCATCGGCGACGGCGGCAGCGGCGGCGATCCATTCGGCGCCATCGGCAACGGCCAGAACCTGCAGACGATGTTAGGCAAGATGCTGCGCATCGACGTGTCGGCGACCACCGCGTCGACGACGTACACGATTCCTGCCTCGAATCCCTACGCCGCCGGGGCGCGCTGCAACGCCAGCGGCAACGCGCCCGGGGCCGCGAACTGCCCCGAAATCTACGCCTATGGTCTTCGCAATCCCTGGCGCTGGAGCTTTGATACCGGCAGCGGGCAGCTCTGGTTGAACGACGTGGGGCAAGGTGCGCTCGAGGAAGTGAACCTGATCACGCCTGGCGGCAACTACGGCTGGCGGTGCTTCGAAGGCACCAACTCGTTTCCCCAGCCATCCGGCCAGAATTGCGGACCCAATAGTGCAAGTTCGATCCCGCCGGTGGCTCAATACGACCGCACGCTCGGTCAGTCCACCACGGGTGGCGTGGTCTATCGCGGCAGCACGATTCCCAGTCTCCACGGCCGCTATGTGTTCGGTGACTTTGTCACCGGCAATCTGTGGCACATCGCGCGCGACACGCCACCGACCCTGAATCTCACGGCGGCCATGGCGTTGTCGACGGGTCTGCAAATCGCTTCATTCGGTCAGGACACCGATGGCGAGGTGTACATCGTCCATCTCGGCGGCACGCTGCATCGCCTGGTGCAGGGTACGGGCGCTGGTCGCCAGATTCCCGCCCAGCTCTCGCAGACCGGCTGCGTGAACGCGGCCGCGCCGACGCAGCCCGCGAGCGGGCTCATTCCTTATGCGCCCAATGCTCCGTTCTTCTCCGATGCCACGGTGAAGACGCGCTGGCTCGCATTGCCCGACGGTCAGCGGATCGTCATCGATGCCAACAATGATTTCGATTTCCCGAGCGGCAGTGTGCTGGTCAAGAATTTCAGCATTGGCACGCAGCTTCTCGAGACGCGCCTGTTCATGCGCCACAACGACGGCGTCTGGGCGGGTTACACCTATGAGTGGAACGCCGGCGGCACGGATGCGACGCGCGTGGTCGGTGGAAAGACAGTCCAGGTGGCGGGCCAGACCTGGCAGTTCCCGAGCGAAGCGCAGTGCCTGCAGTGCCATACGTCCGCTGCCGGGCGTACCCTTGGCCTTGAAATCGGCCAGTTGAACGGGGACTTCGGTTATCCCACCGGGCGCACGGCCAACCAGCTCACCACACTCAATACGATCGACACTCTGATGCCGGCGCTTGCGCAGACTCCGGCACAGCTTCCTGTCATCCCCGATCCCTTCGGCGGCGCCGCGCCCGGACTGCGCGCCCGCGCCTATCTACACACCAACTGCGCGAACTGCCACCGGCCGGGCGGCAGCGCGCAATCGAACATCGACTTTCGTTTCACCACCGCGCTGGCGGCCACCAACGCCTGCGATGTGGCGCCGACGCTGGGTAATCTGGGTATCGCCGATGCGCGGCTCATCGCGCCGGGATCCGCGGCGCGTTCGGTGGTGGTGGCGCGCATCAATCGCCTCGGAACGGATGCCATGCCCCCGCTGTCGCGGCACCAAATCGATACGGCGGGCGTTCAGCTCTTGACGAGTTGGGTGAACGGGTTAGCGAACTGCAACTGAAAATGGGGACATCCCTCATTTAGTTGTCACATTTCTTTGGCACGGCGAATGACGACGTGGGCGGCAAAAAAATGTGACAACTAAATGAGGGATGTCCCCATTTTCAACCCGCGGCGCGCTTCTCTTCGAACTTGAGGATCGGCTTGCCGCTGGTCACGGTTACCTCGCCTTCGATTCTTGCGCCGTTGGCAATGGCGAGGACTTTTGCGACGATCTCGCCCGAGATCACCGCGCTGGCGCTGATCTCGAGCTTGTCTTCCACCACGATCCTGCCCGTGACCTTGCCCGCCAGCACCGCCTGGCGTGCGGCGATGTCACCTTCCCAGTGAGCGCTTTTGCCCACGCTCAACGTGCCGCCAATCTTGCCGTTGCCCTGCACATGACCTGAAACCATGAGCGGCCCGCGCGTTTCGATGTCGCCCACCACCGTGGTGTTCTCGGCAATGACGGTAGGGGACATGCCCAACCGGTCGACGAGTCTGCGCTTGGGTTCTTCGCTCATGTACATCTCCGGTCGGCGGCTGCGATTACAATAATCCGTTCGCTCCAGGGGATCATAACCATGTCCACCCGTGCCCTCGTGACGTTGTTCGCAATCCCGTTGCTTGTTCTTGCTGGCTGCAGTCGCGAGAAGAGCGACTGGCGCTCGGCGCAGGCAGCGGATTCACCCGAGTCGTATGAGCAATTCATCGCGGGACATCCCGAGAGCACTCTCGTCGCGACGGCGCGCGAACGGTTGCAACAGCTTGCCGAGGAAAAGGATTGGCGCGCCGCGGCAGAGACGGATTCGCACGAGGCGTATCTGCAATTCCTTGCGCAATATCCCGCCGGCAAGTGGGCCAAGGAAGCGCAGGTGCGCATCGACAATTTTGCCAGTGCCGGCGCCGCGGTCGCTGCAGCCGCTGAACCCATCGCAGCACCTGTCGGCGCGGCCGGCGAGGGTGCATCGTTGCCCGGCATGCCGCCGCCCGCATCTTCTGGCAGCAGCGGATACGGAGTTCAGCTCGGCGCGTTCTCTTCGGCGGAACGCGCCAACGATGAATGGAAAAAACTCAAGGCGGATAGCGCGGGCCTGCTCGATGGTCTGGCGCCCCGTGTCGTGGTTGGTGAAGCGCAGGGCAAAGCCATCTACCGGCTGCAGGCCGAAGTGCGTGACGAAGTGCAGGCGCGCGCGATCTGCGGCGGGCTCAAAGTTGCCAAGCGGCCCTGCGTACCTGTTCTGCCGCAGCCTCGTCCTTAACGGCAGCTTCTAACCTTCGGTGCTCATGAACCGCGTCACAAGGTGACGCATGGCGTCACTTTGCCCGGACGGGCTGACGGCAACGCCCGCATAACTATTTGATTTTACTGATATATGCCGCTTGGCACGGGCGTTGCTTTGTCCTACACGTGATGACGAGATCCACAGTAACGCTGATTCTTCCCCACGCGCAGGGCGTCGCAAGCACGCGGCCGGCGCTGGCGGGAATGATGGTCAAGCGTCGTCGCGGTGGCAGCGTGATGTTCGCTCCCGTCGATGCGCGGCTCGCCCGGGCCCAGCTCACTGCGATCCACGCCGTCAAGGTTTCGAGGTAGTTCTCGAACTCGAGGCTCCTCAACTAGGACTGCGAACAACTCTTCCCCGGTGTTCGCTTCTTCGGCGCCGCAAACGACTTCCCCCGTTTGCGGCGCTTTTTCTTTTCACCAGCCCGTATAAAGTGCGCACTCCTCGTCGAGGTGCCGCATGCCGAAGTTTCCTGTCCTTCGAGCGCTCAGCGCTTGCGTGTTGTTGACGTTGAACGCCGCTGCGATCGCGGCGGCCAAACCCGCCGCGCAGGCGCTGGTGCCAGGCCTCGACCAGGTGCAATCGATGACGCTGGCCAATGGCATGAAGGTCATCGTCTGGACCGATCGCGACATCCCCAATATCGCGCTCTACAACTGGGTACGTGTCGGCAGTCGCAATGAAGTGCCGGGCATCACCGGCCTCGCGCATTTCTTCGAACACATGATGTTCAACGGCACTTCGAAGCGCGCGCCAGGCGAGTTCGACCGGATCATGGAAGCGCAGGGCGGCTCCAACAACGCGTTCACCAGCGATGACGTCACCGTCTACCAGGACTGGATACCGCGCACCGCACTGGAGCTGGTGTTCGACCTGGAAGCCGACCGGCTCGCGAACCTCTCGTTCGATCCGGGAGTCATCGATAGCGAACGCGGCGTGGTGTATTCGGAACGGCGTCTGCGGACCGAGGACAGCAACGAAGGTTTCCTCGCCGAACAGGTGCAGGCTACGGCGTTCGTCGCACACCCGTACGGAATCCCCACCGTCGGCTGGCCGGCTGACATTCAGGGCTGGAAAATCGAAGACCTGCAGCGGTTCTACACGACCCACTACGCGCCTAACAACTGCACGCTGATCCTGGTGGGCGACGTCGCCGCGGCCGACGTCTTCGCGCTGGCGAAGAAATATCTCGAGCCCATTCCCAGGCAGGAGCCGCCGCCGCCGGTGCGAACCACGGAACCCGAGCAACTCGGTGAGAAACGTGTGTTCGTGCAGCGTGCTGCGCAGACCCCGCTGCTCTTCCTGGCCTACAAGTCCCCCGCGGCCAACGACCCCCAGGGACCGGCCATCAACCTGCTCATGTCCGTTCTCACCGAGGGCAACTCTTCGCGGTTGCATCGCCAGCTGGTGGAAGAAAAGAAGCTCGCCATCCAGGTGGGCGGCGCCTTCCAGGAAGGTTTCGATCCTGGACTTTCGTGGCTGCAGCTCACGCTCCCTGAAGGCGCCAAGGTGGATGAAGTGGAAAAGGCGCTGGATGCCGCCCTCGATCAGGTGGTCGCGCAAGGCGTCACCGACGCCGAGCTTGCCCGCGCCAAGAATTTCTACGCCTCGACGTTCTGGAAGCAGCTGGCCACCATCAACGGCAAGGCCAACTTGTTAGGTCAGTTCGATGTGTTCGAAGGCGACTACAAGAGGTTGTTCGATTCGCCGGCGACGTACGACAAGGTCACGCGCGAAGACGTGCAGAAAGCCGCCGCGCTGGTGTTCCAGAAGAACCGTCGCACAGTCGGGGTGCTGGAGGCGAAGCCATGAAGCGCCGCATGAACCGTTGTGTGTTCGCGTGGTTGATGGGTGCTGCGCTGGCTCTGGCGACGGTCGCCAGCGGCGCCGAAAACGCGGCGCCGGTTGGCGTGAAAGTACCGGCCAATCAGCGCTTCGTACTGCCGAACGGACTCACCATCGTGCTGGTTCCGCGAAAGGAAGTGCCGCTGATTGCGTTCAGCGGTGTCGTCCGCGGCGGCGCCCTCGCAGATCCTGCCGAAAAACCCGGAGTCGGCTCGTTGGTCGCCGGCCTGCTCGATCGCGGCGCGGGCAAACGCAGCGCCTTCGAATTCGCCGACGCCGTCGAAGGCGTGGGCGGCAGCTTCAGCGCGGGTGCCGGCGCCGAGTCGATCTCGGTCGGAGGGCAGTTCCTGGCGCGCGATCGCGCACTCATGATCGAGCTGTTGGCCGATGCGCTGATGCGGCCGAGGTTCGACGCGCAAGAGTTCTCGAACTACCGCGACCGTGAGATCGAGTTCATCAAGTCGGCCAAGGACTCCGATCCTTCGCAGCTCATCGGCATCTACGGGCGCGCGGCGCTGTTTGGCAGCCATCCCTATGGTCGCCCGCAAGGGGGCAGCGAACGTTCGCTCGCCGCCATCACACAAGGCGATGTCGTGAGCTTCCACGCCACGAACTTTGGCGCCAACCGCACTACGTTGGTGTTCGCCGGCGATCTGGATCCGAAATGGATGCGCAAAGCCCTCACCACCGCATTCGCGGGATGGGCCAAGTCCACGGCCGCTGCGATCGAACTCAAGCCCGCGCCGCGCGTGACGGGCCGCCGCGTTTTGCTGGTGGATTCGCCCGGAGCGGTGCAGACCTATTTCTGGCTCGGCAATGTCGGCGTCGACCGGCGCTACAGCGGGCGGCCGGCACTCGATCTCGTCAACACGCTGTACGGCGGGCGTTTCACCTCCATTCTCAACACCGAGCTGCGCATCAAGTCGGGTCTTTCATACGGCGCGTCGTCGCGCTTCACGCGTGGCACGGTGCCCGGAGAATTCGCAATCCGGTCGTTCACGCAGACCGATACCACGGCCAAGGCCCTCGACCTCACGCTCGAAACGCTCGAGCATCTCAAGCGCGATGAATTGCCGCCTGAAATGCTCGAGTCCGCGCGCTCGTATGTGCTCGGTCAGTTTCCGCTGCAGCTCGAAACCGCGGCGCATTGGGCTGCGACGCTTGCGGACCTCGAGTTCTATGGCCTGGCCAAGGACTACATCGAAGACTACGGACCGGCGCTCGCGAAAGTGGATCTCGCCGAGACCGCCGCAGTGACCGCGGACGCGTTCCCGCGTCCGGCGGATATCGTGCTGGTGCTGGTGGGTGATGCGGAAAAGATCCGCGAGGTCGCGGCGAAGTACGGCACCGTCACCGAGATGAAGATAGGCGATCCGGAGTTCACACCTGGCCCCGTTCAGAATCAGTCACCCTGATGGCCGACCACAGCTCGTCGGCCACCGCGATCCTTTATGCGTTTTGCGCCAACCTGGGTATTGCGCTGGCCAAGCTCGCGGCGTCCATCTACACGAACTCCGGCAGCATGCTGGCCGAGGCCATTCATTCATTCGCGGACTGCGGCAACCAGGTGCTCCTGTACCTCGGCCTCAAGCAGTCGCAGAAGCCGGCCGATGCGAAACATCCGCTCGGTTACGGCCGCATCACCTATTTCTGGAGCTTCATCGTCGCGCTGCTGCTGTTCTCCATGGGCGGCCTGTTCTCGATGTACGAGGG
>DASTTJ010000087.1:0-3462 GCA_035760205.1 Steroidobacteraceae bacterium
GAAGCCGGCGCCTGGATGAGGCCGTTCGCTTCGCCGACGAATGTCTTGCGAAGGCCCCGGATTTCTGGCGCTGCCGCCAAGACCGGATCGCGGCGCTGGTCGAACTCGACCGTGTCCCCGAGGCACGCGAGGAAGCAACCCGACTGCTCGCGCGATTTCCGCAAATGACCGCCGAACAGTTTGGATCCACGTTCGCCGACACGGCAACCGCGCTGCGGCAAAGGCGCATTGCCGCTGCACGGGCGGCTGGTGTCCCACCGCGAGCTGCCAATTGAAGACGAGAGCGATGAGGACAGCGCCTCATACCCACGGCACGATCCCGGATTACCTGCGGGAGGCGCAGGCGAGGGGCGTCGTTCCTGCCGGGTTTCGGATCGCTGGGCTCGAGCCCTTGACTGGAGGGCGCACCGGCGCGCGGGTCATCGCAATCCGGCCGGGCTACGTGCTGAAAATACTGCCGCGCAACACTTGGCGGGTCGAGGCGATGCAAGCGCCTGACGCCGGAGAGGGGCCACTGTGGTTGAGCGGCGCCACGCGCGAGCTCCCAGCACCCGTGGCGTGTCCGACAATCGACGTCGCAGTCCACGTGGACAACGACGAATGGTGGATGCTGATGCGCGACGTGTCCGATGGCATTCGCCCGCGTGGGGCGTTCACGGAGAGCGACGAGCGGGTGCTCCTTGCCGCTCTCGCGCGCTTGCATGCGCACTACTGGGCCGCGCGCAACGGCCTCGACAAGCTGCCGCTCGTTCCCGCAAGCGGCGTCACGGCCGCGTTGGCGGAGTCGATCGCCTTCGTTGCCGGGCGCGCGCAGGCGTCGGCCGATTGGGTGCGCCGATGCGCCGACGACTTCACGCCGCTAAAGACGTTGTTGCCCACCTTTCTCGAGATGCTCGGCCCCGCCGATGCCGACTTCTTCATCCAGTTCACGTCGAACCGCTCATGGCACCAGGGGCTCGACGAGGCCACGCCGACGCTCACTCACGGTGACCTTCGCCGCGCGAACATCGCCATCGCGAGCGAGCAAGTCACCCTGCTCGACTGGGAGTTCGCGTCGCGCGCGCCTGCGGCTTGCGACCTGCGATGGCATTGGTTCCTGCACTTCTGGGCCTATCCGCCCGACGGCCGACCACCCGAGACGCGTGCGCCACTACGCGAGTTCTACCTGGCCGAGCTCGAAGCGGTGCTGGGGCAGCCGATCGACCGCGAGGAGTTCGAGCGCACGTGGGATCTCGCGTGGTTGCGGGTCATGTCGATGATCGGGTTCTGCCTGGCGGATGTGCCGGATCCGGCGTCACCGCAAGCGTGTCATCGCGCCAAGGCCGCCATAACGATTACCCGCGCAATTCTGGACGCGTGAAATGATCTCCAACGTGACCGATCATCCATATCGTGAATTTGAACGCTGCGGATGGGAGCGTGCCGCGGCCGCGTATGCGGGATCGTTCGAGGCGGTGAGCGGCCTGTTCGCGACGCCGTTAATGGACGCAGCGCAGATTCATCGTGGTTCGACACTGCTGGATGTGGCTTGCGGTCCGGGATCTGTCACCTCGCTGGCCGCCGCGCGCGGCGCCGCGGCCGTCGGGTTGGATTTCTCGCCCAGCATGATCGCCGAGGCCAGGCGCCGGCATCCGTCGTTGAGTTTCCAGGAGGGCGATGCGGAAGCGCTTCCGTTTACGGACCAGTCGTTCGATGCCGTCATCATCAACTTCGGCATCCACCATTTTCCATTTCCGGTGCGTGCGTTGGGCGAAGCGCGCCGCGTGCTTCGACCTGGTGGCCGCGTGGCCTTCACGACCTGGGCGCCACCGGAGCACCATGTCATCCACACGATCGTCGTGGGCGCCGTGCGGGAGTCGGGCAATCCCGGCGCAGAGTTGCCCCGCCCGCCGGGGGGCGCCGTCAATGAGGCCGCTACTTGCATGAAGCTCCTGGGGGAGGCTGGCTTCGGGCCAGATTCGCTCCATACGGAGTTACTGAAGTCGTCATTGGGCATCAGGTCGGCTGTAGATCTGGTCGACCTCCTGGAGGTAGGCACCGTCGTGTTGTCCGCCACGCTCCGCTCGCAGCCGCGCGAACATCGGCAAGCCATCCTTGCTTCGATTGAAAAGGCAATTTCCGGGTACCGGGTGGACGATGGCTTCCGTATTCCTTGTGCCGCAATCCTGGCAGTCGCGATAAAGTGAGCCTGTTGCACTGTGCAGATACTCGTCAACATCGACGTAGATGACCTCGACAGGGCCATCGAGTTCTATGCGAACGCGCTGGGCCTTCGACTGGGCAGGCGCTTGTTCGACGGTTCGGTCGCCGAGATGCACGGCGCATCATCCACCATCCAGCTGCTATTAAAGCCTCGGGGAAGCACTGCGGTTCCCAACACCCCGGTTTCTCGAGACTACCAGCGGCACTGGACACCCGTGCACCTCGACTTCACGGTCGATGATGTGTCGGCAGCAGTGCAGCGCGCGGTCAACGCGGGTGCGAAGCTGGAAGGCGAGATAGGAGCCTTCCGGTGGGGCCGGCTCGCGACCATGAGCGATCCATTCGGCCATGGCT
The DNA here is from genome assembly GCA_035760205.1 of Steroidobacteraceae bacterium. GTDB lineage: Bacteria > Pseudomonadota > Gammaproteobacteria > Steroidobacterales > Steroidobacteraceae > CADEED01. Next base: position 2,557 of record DASTTJ010000087.1, read on the forward strand.
TCTGTCTGCTGCAATTCCTGGGGAAGGGCTACGACGAAGTCGTCACCGATCGCGTTGGCGGAGCATAGGTCAGCGCGACTGTTCGGCTGCCGCCTTCACGAAAAGGCCCAATACGCCATGGAAGTGGTACAACTTCCGCCTGTCCTTTTGCGGGAAGCGCCGCCATGCCAATCGATCGCTACGGGTACGAGTTGACAACGAGTTCCGATGCCGCCGCCGCGCACTGGGTCAACGGCTCGGATCGATTTCTCGCTGCGCAGGGCGGGGTGTTGGAAGCTTTCGAGCAATCGATTGCCGAAGACGGGGACTTCGCGCTTGCACACGCGGGGCGTGCGCGCATCCTGACTGTGTGGGGATTCGCCGCGCAGGCGCGCGAAGCGGCGGAGCGCGCTGTCGCGCTTGGCATCGGGGCGACGAAACGGGAGCGCTCGCATATCGACATCATCGCGGCCATCGCGCGTGGCGATGCAGCCGGGGCGCTCGCGCGCATCCGCTCGCATGTGGCGGTCTACCCGCGGGACGCATTCGCGTTGCAGCCCGCGACCAACGTTTTCGGCTTGATCGGATTCAGCGGACGGATCGATCGCGAGCGCGAAGCGTTCGACCTGCTGGCGCCTCTGGCCGGCGAATACGGTGACGACTGGTGGTATCTCGGCACGCTTGGCTTCTGGCACACCGAACTGGGCCGTGTGAGCGAGGGACTCGAACTCAACCTTCGATCCATTGAATCGCGGCCCGCCAACGGCAACGCCGCACACGGCCTTTGCCATGCCTGGTACGAACTGGCCGACGACGAGACAGCGATCGGTTTCCTGGAAAAGTTCTTGAAGGAATGTCCGCGTATTTCCACTTTGCACTGCCATCTTTCCTGGCATCTTGCGCTGCATCACCTGCGCCAGGGCGATG
>DASTTJ010000088.1:0-5068 GCA_035760205.1 Steroidobacteraceae bacterium
GCCTGCGTGAGCTGCTGGTCGACGCGATTGTTGCTGAAATGGAACTCCATGTAGCCAGTAGCCTTGGGCGCGAACTCGTAGTGAGTAAACGCATTGAGCATCCACCGCTCTTGGGGCACCTGTAGATAGTTGAAGCGCGTCAGGTTGAAATCGTCGGCGGGCCGTTGTGTCAGCCGCTGCGTCGTGCCGGCATCGTCGAACGTGAAGCCGTTGGCACCCATCCCTGCGAGACCGGCTGCGTTCAGTTGGGTCTGCGCCGCCGCAAGCTGCGCGGGCGTCAGTGTGAAGCGGCCGTTCGGAATATCGCCGCTGCCGGAGAAAACGAATCCCATCCTGCCGCCAGATGCCGCGCAGTTGGCTGCGGAAGAACCGTTGGCGACACCGACCAGGCTGTCGCTCCATGAATCGGCGGTGACGCAACCCTCGCCGTATGGCAGCGCCGCCCAGTCGCCGCGTTCGTCGCGCGTAAAACCATCGCGCTGGTAATAGTTCAACGACACCACCGCGTTGCCACGCCCTTCCGCAAAATTCCCACCTACAGTGAGGTCGACGCTCTTGGTCGGGGTGTTGGTGGAACTGTCGAAGCCGTACTGCCCGCCGACTTCGACGCCTTCGAAATCGTCTTTCATGACGAAGTTGACGACACCGGTGATGGCATCGGATCCGTACACCGCGGATGAACCACCGGTGACCACCTCGGTACGCTCGATCAGCGCGGTCGGTATGGTGTTGAGATCGGTGACCTGTTCCGGACCGAAGATGGCAAAGCGCCGTCCGTTGACCAGCGTCAGGCTGCGTGTCGGACCGAATCCGCGAAGGTTGACGTAGGCAGCACCGGCCGCCGAGCCGGCGGGAACCGTGTTGGCAGTTGCGCCACCGTTCGTCGCAGCGACGAACTGCGGCTGATCGTTCAGGACCTTGTCGATGCTCATTGCGCCGGAAAGCTTGATTTCCTCAGCACCGATGATCGCGAGCGGTGTCGAAGCGTCCGTTACGTCGCGCGCGATGCGCGAACCAGTGACGACGATTTCCTCGCCTTCCTCTGCTACAGGGACACTGGGATCCTGCGCGAATGCTGTCGATCCCGCTCCCAACGCAACGCCCGTCAACAGGAATACGGCCGTGCGTACTCCACGGGCGCAACCCGCAAATAGTTTGCTCGTCATGATTTCCCCCTTCGTTTTTTAAAGACGAGACCGCACCGCTGGCGCACAGGCGCAATCGGCATCGGCTCGACGTTCGAAGCGGGGGGCACAGTTTTCCGCGCTCTACCCCTCGCTACGCCCCGATCATGTATGAGCGAATTTGATTGAGCAAGACCGAAACTCGTTCTGCCACGCGCGAGAACCCCCTCGCATGAGCACAATTTCATTCAGAGCTGGGCATTTACGAGCGTGCGATCACTCGCAGGAACGACGGGATATGAGAGCGGGGATAGGTGGAGCGCCGCCAGCGAAGGGGTGCTAGCGGCGCTCCGATTGTCGAAAAGCACACAGAGCGCGGACAAGGTGCACTTCTCGGACTCGTCGGGGAGCTCCCATTGGGAGCTCCGGAATTCTCTCGTCCTGTATCAGTTGTTAGCGGTCACAATCGATCAAGACTATTCAATATCGATCAAATAGGTGCTTTATTTATCACAACTCGTCGAAACGCTCGACAAAAATCGTATTTATAAGCCCTGAAATCGACGTTTGGGAGCCTACAGCTGTGATAACGCTACCGGCCAGCATTCATTTACATGTGATTGCAGATTTTGCGGGTGCCAATCAACCAGCCAAATGGCGACGGGGTTTCTGGGTCGGGCGAGCGAAGGGGCGGGCGGCGCGTCGGCGGTAAGCTCGATCGTCGCGACCTGCATCAGCAGCAAGGTCCAGTCCCGCGCAGCAGGCCTAACAAGATGCCGATGCCGAAAAGCACCTCTCCGAGGCCGCCTGGCATGCGTTTGCTTCATTCTTGCCATCCCCCGCCAGCGCGGGTAGCGTGCCGCCCATGAACAAATACACCCGCACTGCACTCGCCGCTTTTCTGCTCGCCGCCAGCTTCGGCACTCGGGCGGAGGACACCAAGAAGGCCGCCGTCGATTGCACGATGAAGTTTTCCTTGAGCGGCTGGTCGGCGTTCTACAAACGGGCCGACGGCAAGGGCACTGTTACGTGCAACAACGGTCAGACGGCCACTGTGAAGCTCGAAGCTCGGGGTGGAGGATTGACTGCGGGCAAATCCAGCATCGAGAACGGCACGGGTGAATTCTCGAACGTGAAGAGCATCGAAGAGATCTTCGGCAAGTACGTCAACGCCGAGGCTAGTGCGGGCGCCGTGAAATCCTCCGGCGTGCAGGCAATGACCAAGGGCGAGGTGTCTCTGGCTCTGGCAGGCACCGGACGCGGATGGGACCTCGGCTTCTCTTTCGGAAAATTCACGATCAAGCGCGCGGAGTAACGCTCGAGGCCAGCGGTTTCGGCGTGCGCGACCGGCCGATGCAGGCCGTAAACTCCGCGCCGAACAGGAAAATCTGCGCTGAGTAATAGAGCCACAGCAGAAGCGCGGCGAATGACGCCGCGGCGCCGTACGCCGACGGCTGCGTGGCGCGTCCCAGGTACAAGCCGATTCCCCAGCGACCCAGATGAAACAGCAGCGCGGTCACCAGCGCGCCCTTGATGACGTGCCGCCAAGCCAGCCGCCGCGCGGGTAGATAGCGGTACATGAGCGCGATCAATCCCGTTCCGAGGACGATCGACAGCAGGAAATCCAGCGAGGCCAGGATTGCGACCAGACCCTCCGAGTGTCGCAGCACGTAACCGCGCAGCGCCGCCAGCGCCGTGGTCAAGGTCAGTGAAACCAGCAGCAGGAAGCCGATCGCGAGGATGAATCCGAAGGAAATGAGCCGCGAGCGCAGGAACGAGCGCCAGCCACGCGGCACGGACTCACGTCCACCCCATATCTGTTGCAGAGCGCTTTCCAGCGCGGCGAACACTGTGGTCGCGCCAACCAGCAGCATCACCACACTCACGAGTGTCGCCCAGGTTCCCTCGGTGGTTTGCGCGCTGCGCATCGCCTCGAGGATGAGGGTCGCGCTTTGCGGTCCGAAGAGCATGGTCAGCTGACTGCCGACGTAGGAATACGCCAGCTCGCCACCGACGATCCACCCCGCGATCGATACGATGATGATGAGCAGCGGCGCGAGCGAAAACGCGCAATAGAATGCCAGCGCGGCGCTGATGCTCGATGCCTGATCCTCGAGCCAATTGCCGGTCGTGCCCTTGAGTATCTGCCAGAGACTTCGTGAGCTGCTCACGACACTGATTCTGCCGCAGCTCGCGGCCTAACAAGGCGGCCGAGTTGTCGGCGCCGTTCGGTGTTACGCGCCAGCGCGCGCCTGCAGTCAGGGGCCGGGCCAGCCGGCGGTGCGTCGCACCCGATATTTTCCATCGGCCTGACCAATGAGCAGCGCACGCAGACGCAGGGCGTTCGCGAGTGCCAGGGCCTCCATCGGCGGCATGACCATCAAGACGGTGGCCAGCGCATCAGCCTGCATGCAGTCGCTCGCGATCACGGTGGCCGACACCGTGTTGTGCGCGACGGGAAAACCGGTGCGCGGATCGATGATGTGCGAGTAGTGCCGCCCGCCGCTCTCGAAGAAGCGGCGGTAGTCACCGGCGGTGGCCACGCTTTCGCCGTGCAGCTCAATGATCGCCGGTTCGATAGACGGCGCGGCGGACGAAACGTCGGCCGAAGGGTGTTCCACGGCCACGCGCCACGGCTGGCCGCGGGCGTTGCGACCGCGGGCCCGCAGCTTGCCCGACAGGTCGATCAGGTAGTTAGCGACGCCCCGGGAATCGAGGTAATTCGCGACCCGATCGACTCCGCGCCCTTTGCCCAGTGAGGACAGGTCCACGCGCATCCCCGGACGCTTGCGCGCACGGGAATTCGCCAGATCGACTTCCACCCCGCGCCAGCCGACGCGGGCGCGCGCCGCATCGATTGCTGCGGCATCCGGCACCTGGCGCGTCGCGCGCTCCGGGCCGAAGCCCCAGAGGTTTACCAGCGGCCCGACGGTCACGTCGTACGCACCATCGCTACGCTCTGCGAGGCTCAGCGCATACTCGAGCACTTCGCCGAGCTCCGGATCGACGCCAACCCACTCACCGCGGTCGTCGTCATTGAAACGGCTTAGCGCCGAGTCGGCACGATACGTGCTGAGCGCGAGATTGACCGTGTCGAATTGGGACTGCACACCCGCCCGCAGTTCCTCCGCAGGAATGGGTAGCGCACCGGCGAGCTTCACGGTCCAAGCGCTGCCCATGGTCTCGCCGGAAATCAGGGTTTCAGCCGAGATCGGGATCTGACCTGAGACCGGCGACTCTGCGGCCCGTGGCGGCTGACCCGCGCACGCGGCGAGCGCGAGACTGGCGGCGGCGACGATCGTGCGCAGCAAACTACTGCGTCAGCACTTCGAAAGTGCCTGAGTAGGAAGCACGGCGCTTCTTCACGCCTGAGATCGAAGCCTTTTCGTCCTGAATCGCAACTTCCAGCCAGTACATTCCCGCCGCGGGCCAGGTGATGGCCACCTCGCCTTCCTTGCTGGTCTTCAAGATCATCTCCTCCGGAGCGTCCCGGTAACGCGTGCCTCCCGCGATGACCTCCACTTCGAGGTTTGCGGCCGGCTTGCCGTCGAGCAGGAAGCGAAACTTTGCCGTTTCACGCGCATAGAGATCGTTCGGATGTTGAATCGGCTTGAGCTCGATGCCGGTTCCGGAATCGGGCTTCACTTCGGTAGGCGTGCCGACGCTCACGAAAGTTTCCACGCGACGCTGCGTCTGCTCGACTTCCAGCTTCGCCGCGTTCGCGGGAATTCCTGTGGCCATCTCCGCGGGTGCTCCACGCCAGCGTTTCGGTTTTCCGTCTTCTTCCCAGCGCGCCATCACCACGGTATCGGCAACGGCGATGCGATAAGTGCCAGCCTGGCGCAGCTCGAGATCGAAGCTGCTGCGCGTGCGTCCTTTCGCGGGATTCTGGGGTGCCACGGGTTTGCCGTCAGGACCTGTCACCGCCAGGGAATCGACTTGCA
>DASTTJ010000089.1:0-3321 GCA_035760205.1 Steroidobacteraceae bacterium
CAATCTCACCAACGCGCGCGAACTCGCCGAGATCATCGAGCGCGAAGACCGCCGCCACCTCAACACGTCTTCCGATTCCGAAGTGCTGCTCAACGTGCTGGCCTCCGAGCTGCAGCGGGTCGGCACGCCGCGGGTCACACCGGCCGACATCTTTGCCGCGGTGAGCGCGGTGTATCGCCGCTGCCGCGGTGGCTACGCGGTGGTCGCCATGGTCATCGGTCATGGACTGCTCGCATTCCGCGATCCCAATGGCATCCGCCCGCTGGTCCTGGGCCAGCGCGAAACGCCCAAGGGGGCCGAGTGGATGCTGGCCTCCGAGAGCGTCGCTCTCGACATGCTCGGCTTCAAGCTCGTGCGCGACGTGGCGCCGGGCGAAGTCGTGTACATCGACACGCACGGCCGCCTGCACTCGCAGGTGTGTGTGGCGACCACCAAACACGCGCCCTGCATTTTCGAATACGTTTATTTCGCGCGCCCCGACTCGCTGATCGACAACATCTCGGTGCACCGCGCGCGTATGCGCATGGGCGAACGGCTCGCGGAAAAAATCCTGCGCGAACGCGCCGAGCACCAAATCGACGTGGTCATCCCGATTCCCGACACCAGCCGCACGAGCGCCATGCAGGTCGCGCAGCGCCTGGACGTGAAGTACCGCGAAGGCTTCGTGAAGAACCGCTACGTGGGCCGCACGTTCATCATGCCGGGCCAGGAGCAAAGGTCAAAGTCGGTACGCAGCAAGCTGAACGCCATCGATCTCGAATTCCGCAACAAGAACGTGTTGCTGGTCGACGATTCCATTGTCCGCGGCACCACCTCCGCGCAGATCATCGACCTCGCTCGCGAGGCCGGTGCGAAGAAGGTGTATTTCGCTTCGGCCGCGCCGCCGGTGAAGTTTCCCAATGTCTACGGCATCGACATGCCGGCCGCGAGTGAACTCGTGGCCAGCAACCGCAGCGAAGCGGAAGTCGCCAAGCTCATCGGCGCCGACTGGCTGATCTACCAGGACCTCGAAGATCTCATCCAGGCCTGCGTGCACGATCATTCCAGCATCAAGGAATTCGATACCTCGTGTTTCTCGGGTCACTACGTCACGGGTGACGTCACTCCGGAATACCTGGCGCGGCTGCAATCGGAACGCTCCGACATGGCCAAGGCCTCGCGCCGTGATGGCGAGAAGAACGGCCTCAGGGTCGTAAAAAACTAGCCCGCCCGCGGGCGCGCGCCCGAAAACTCCATGAATGCGCGCCGCATCCTGCTCGAATTGTTCGATGCCGCGTTGCGCTCGGTCGATGGTCGCGCCTGCACCGCGCAGTGCCTGCGCGAAGTCAAACTACCGGGGCGTGTGGTGGCCTTCGCCGTGGGCAAGGCCGCCAGTGCCATGACGCTGGGCGCACGTGATGCGCTCGGCGAGACAATCGAATCCATGCTGGTGATCACCAAACACGGCCACGGAGATCCCGAACTCATGCGCGTGGGTGCGCTCCAGCTCGAGTCTTCGCACCCCGTGCCCGACGACAGCAGTCTTGCGGCGGGCGCCGAACTGGAATCCAGGCTCGCGGCCTTGCCAGTGGACGCAACGCCGGTATTCCTCGTGTCCGGGGGCAGCTCCAGTCTCATCGAATCATTGCGCGATGGCGTAACTCTTGCAGAACTCAAGTCCCTCAACGAACGAGGACTCGCCGCGGGGTGGGACATCTCGACGCTCAACGCGCAACGCGCGAAGCTTTCGCGTCTCAAAGCCGGAGGCGTCGCGCGGTTGCTGGCCGGCCGCCGCGCGGTGGCGCTGTTCATCTCCGATGTTCCCCTCGACGATCCGGACGTGATCGGCTCGGGGTTGTTAGGGAGAAATGCAGGCTGCATCGATCGCATCGAGCGCCACATCGTTGCGAACGTCGATTCCGCCGTGCGGGCGGTGGCGGAGGCGGCGCACGTGCGCGGGCTCGAGCTGGAGGCGCGCAGCACCCGCTTCGATGGCGACGTTTCGGCGGTGGCGGAAGAATTCCTGGCGGCATTGCGCGCGACGCCCGCTGATGGCCTGGTGTGGGGAGGGGAGTCGACGGTGAAGTTGCCGGAGATTCATGGTCGCGGTGGCCGCAATACGCATCTGGCGCTCGCCATTGCGAGGTCACTGCGCCCCGCGGAGCCCTGGATGATTCTTGTCGCGGGCACCGATGGAACCGATGGTCCGACGAGCGACGCCGGTGCGCTGGTCGATGCGGGAAGCATCTCGCGCGCCGAGATCGCGGGCTACGACGTCGAGCGCGCCTTTCGCGAATTCGACTCGGGCAGCGCACTCGAGGGCGCCGAAGATCTGCTGCACACCGGACCCACCGGCACGAATGTCGGGGATATCCTGATCGGTCTCAAACAAACCGCGACCTCGTTGCGTGGCCATCCACGGCCACGCATGCTCTAATTCATCCGATGCGCTTGATGCTGATCGATGACGACCCGCGGTACCGCACACTGCTGCGTCACCATATTTCCTGTGCCTGGCCGGACGTCGAGCTGGTGAGCTACAACCCGCGAGTGCGCGGTCCGTTGACGCCGGGATTCCTGGCGCAGGGCTACAGCGTCGTGCTGCTCGATCACGAATGGAAGGGTGGTTCGGGGCTCGACTGGCTCAAGGATTTCCACGGCCGCGAAGGCTTCGCGCCGGTCATTTTCCTGTCGGCCGACGACGAATCCGCCGACGCAGTCGAGGCTCGCGCCACGGGCGCCTTCGAAGTCATCGGCAAGGCGAAGATCAAACACACCAAACTCAACGATGCGATCCGCCGTGCCGCGGATGAGCAAGCCAAGGCGCAGAGCCGCTGGCGCATGTCGGGTGGAGCCAGGATGGCCCAGGATTTCGCCGGCGCGCGCCTCAAGGAATACCGGCGCATCGAACTCATCGCCAGGGGATCGGTGTCCGAGCTTTTCCTCGCTGAGAGCGCCCGCGACGGCAACGTGGTGGTGCTCAAGGTGACGCCCGCCATCCGCAAGGAAACCGGCGTCGATCAATCGATGGAGCGCTTCCTGCAGGAATTCGAGATGCTGCGCGAGATCCGTCACCCTAACATCGTGCGCATCTACGATCTCGGCGTGACCGACGATCACCTGTTCCTGGCGATGGAGCACTTCGCGCGCGGCGACCTGCGCAAGCGCATGTCCGAAGGGCTCACGGCCCGGCAGTCGTTGGCCTATGCACGCGACCTTGCGTTCGCGCTGCAGGCGATCCACGAAGTGGGCATCTTCCATCGCGACCTGAAACCCGGCAACGTGATGCTGCGCGACGACGGCAGTATCGCGCTCATCGATTTCGGGCTCGCCAAACACGTG
>DASTTJ010000090.1:0-14328 GCA_035760205.1 Steroidobacteraceae bacterium
GGCGGATGCGCAGATGCCGGCGAGCCCGAACACCGCGCCGCGCACATCGCGTGGCGCCTCCTGGCCTAGCAATGTCTGGCCGGCAACGATGGCGGCGATCTGCCCCGCGCCGAGCAATACCGCCACCGCCAGCAGGAGAACGTCCTGCGTCGGATCGGCGATGAAGCCGCACAGCAGATAGGCGACCGCCGCGAGGGCCATGGCCGCCACGCCGATGCGCAGACGATCCACGCGATCGAGCAGCGCGCCAACCACCAGCGCGGTGATGAGGCCCGCGACCATCGCCGCCACGAACGGCAGGCGCGCTCGCGCGGCCGCATCAGCCATGCTGACGTCCTGTTCCAGCCAGGCTTGTTGCAACCGCAACGTGAGGAAGGTGCCGAGCACCACACGATCGCCGAAGGAACCGAACTGCAGTAGATAGGCAAACCAGATGCGTGGATTGCGGCGCGCCGCGGCCACGCCGTCGGCGAGGATGCTCTTCAGCGGCATGGCCGGTGCACGAATCGAAGGCGTGCCGCGCTTCAGGCCCGTGAACACCAGCACCGACGACAGCAGGCAGAGCGCGGCGGCGAGCCACAGCGTGATTCGTCCGGCGGTGAGCGCATCGACCCCTGCGTCGGTCAGGTGCTTCGGCAGCCGCCCGAGCACCAGCACCAGTGCCGCCGCGCCGAGTCCCTGGAAAAACCCCGTGATCCCGACGAGTCGGCCGCGTGATTCTTCGCGCGGCGTATCGGCCAGCACCGTTCCTAACATGGTGCCGATGGCAGCCACGCCCACGGAGAAGAACAGCGCGCAGCCGGTGAGCTGCGGAACCGTCCGCGCCAGCGGGTACAACAGGAAGCCCGCGGCCAGCCAGAGGAAGCCTGCGGCGTAGACCGCACAGCGCCCGATCTTGTCCGCCAGCGCACCGAACGGCGCCACCAGGCACAACGCCAGCAATTCATTGGCGAAGTTCAGCGCGGAAATAGTGCGGCCCTGCACATTCGCGGCCAGCCCGAGGTTGACCGTCAGCAGGTACGGCTGCATGTAGCTCACGAAGGCGAACAGCCCGACCGTGATGAACGCCGCATATAGATAGGTGACGACATGTACCGGCAGGAATCCCGGCGCGAGGGCGATTCCGCAAAAGCGGCGCTCAGGGGGAGTCGTGCCAGGCGGATCGTTCACGGCCGGCGCATCATGCCACGCCCCCTCGGCGCGCCGAACCGAGGGTGGGACGCGGCATTCCGGGCATGCGGGCGCACGTGTTTGTGGAGATAATCCGCGCATCGACCGCGCCCTGGCGGCATCAAAAGAATCCACGGAGTTTCTTCCATGACCCGACTCGCCTGCGCGGCTGTAGCCGCACTGATGGCATGCCTGTGTTCCGTTTCCCATGCCGATGAAGGCATGTGGACGTTTCACGGCTTCCCGTTCGCCAAGGCCAACGCGGCGCTGAAAACCAACCTCGACCAGGCATGGCTCGACCGCGTGCGCTCCGCCACCGTGCGCCTCTCCAACTGCACGGCAACCTTCGTGTCGAACGAGGGCATGATCCTCACGAACCATCACTGCATCGCAGCCTGTCTCGCCGAGCAGTCGTCGAAGGAAAAGAGCTACCTGGAAGACGGCTTCCTCGCAAAGACCCGCGACGAAGAGAAACGTTGCCAGACCCAGGTGGCGGACGTGCTCATCGGCATGGAAGAAATCACCGCCAAGGTTGCCGCGGCCACGGCGGGCAAGGACGAGGCCACGGCGAACGACGTGCGCAAGTCCACGCTGACGCAGCTCGAAGGTGAATGCGAAGCGCAGGCCACGCAGAAGTGCCAGACGGTCACCCTGTACGAAGGTGGCCAGTACTGGCTGTACAAGTACAAACGTTATACCGACGTGCGGCTCGTGTTCGCACCCGAAGCCAGCATCGCGGCATTCGGCGGGGACCCCGACAACTTCCAGTTTCCGCGCTGGTGCCTCGACATGGGCTTGCTGCGTGCGTACGAAAACGGCAAGCCGGCCATGCCGTCTACCTTCCTCAAGGTCAACTTCGCGGGGCCGGCGGCGGGCGACCCGGTATTCGTCTCGGGCCATCCCGGCAGCACCGATCGCCTGCTGACGCTGGCGCAACTCAAGCAGCAGCGCAATCTCGATCTGCCGCAGTGGCTGCTCCGGTATTCGGAGATCCGCGGCCGGCTCATCCAGTTCACCGCTGTGAGCCCGCAGAACGAACGCATCGCCGCCGACCTGCTCAGCGGCATCGAGAACGGCATCAAGGTGCGTCGGAAGATGCTCGATGCGCTGCACGAGGACACGCTTCTCGACCGCAAGGCCGCCGACCAGGCGGCACTGCAGAAGAGCGTCGCGAAGAACGCGGCGCTCAAGAAGAGCACCGGCGATCCGTGGAGCGACGTCGACGCGGCGTTGCGCGCGGAGCGCGCGATCTACGTGCCGCACAATTTTGTCGAGAATGGCGCGGGCTTCCAGGGCCGGCTCGTGACTTACGCGCGCACGCTGGTGCGCGGCGCCGCCGAGCGCGACAAGCCCAATGGGCAGCGTTTTCGCGAGTTCACCGATGGCGTCTTGCCGCGCATCGAGCAGCAGCTGGGCGCTTCGGTGCCGGTGTATCCGGAGCTCGAGGAGCTGCGCCTCGGCAACAGCCTCGAGCGCATGCGCGAGTGGTTAGGCCCGGATCATCCGGTGGTGCGCAAACTCATGTCGAAGGAATCACCGGTCGAGCTCGCCAAGCGCCTGGTGACGGGGACGAAACTCGCCGACCCGGCCGTGCGCCTCGAGCTGTGGAAGGGCGGGTCGGCCGCCATCGCTGCATCGAAGGATCCGATGATCGAACTGGCCCGCAGCATCGATCCGGATGCGCGCGCCTTGCGCAAGACCTTCGAAGACGGTGTGGAAGCGCCGCTGCGCTCCGCCACCGAGCGTATCGCCCGCGCGCGTTTTGCGTCGCTCGGCACCAGTGTTTACCCGGACGCCACGTTCACGCTGCGGCTGAACTACGGCACCGTGCAAGGCTGGACTGAAAACGGCATGCCAATCGAGCCGCTCACGCGCCTGGCGCGGGTTTTCGAACGCGCGACCGGATCTGAGCCGTTCCGGGTTCCGGATAGCTGGCAGCGCGTGAAGGACAAACTCGACATGACCACGCCGTTCAACGTCTCCACGAACAGCGACATCGTCGGGGGCAACTCTGGCAGTCCGTTGATCAACGCGAAAGGTGAGATCGTCGGCTTGCTGTTCGACGGCAACATCCATTCGATCTCCGGCGCGTACTGGTTCGATACCGAGAAGAACCGCGCCATCGCCGTGCATCCCGCCATCATGCGTGAAGCGCTCTCGAAGGTTTACTCGGCGGATGCGGTATTGGCTGAGCTGACGAGGTAAACGGGGAAGCGGTTCGTGGGGGTGTTCGTGCGCCAGCGAGCATCCCTTCGCGTAGGAGATGATCTCGCTACAGCCGGGCTTTTCGATCAGTGGGGCATCGCAAGTTTGGGGCCGCCGCCTCAGCGCGAAGACATGCTGTTGGAGTCGTGAAGAACGGAAGCTAAGAGTCCGTGTGAAGCGGGAAGGCGGCTACGTACGCTGTCAATCCGCATGACCCGGCCCGCTCGATCATCTCCTACGCGAAGGGATGCTCGCTGGCGCACGCGCATGTCATCGAACCGCGTCCCGTTTACAGCCAGCGTGGATTAGAGAAGAAGCGCTCGACCATTGTCTTTGAGGTCCGGCCCCATTTGCTAGGAAATGGGGAGTGTCCCCATTCTTGCGCTGATCTCGAAGTGAATGCGCATCTCGTCGAGCACGACGAGCGTACCCATGGCGACGCTGAACGGCTTGAATCCCAACTCCGACTGCTTGAGCGAAAATTCGCCGCGCGCCATGAGTGCGCCTTCCTTGCGCTGGAAGGCGATGGGCACGCGAACGTTGCGCACCTGGTCCTTGATGGTGATCTCCACGCCGACGTCAAAACCCTCGCCCGCCGCAACCACGTCAGTGGCCCGTAAGCGGATCGCCGGGTATTTCTCGCCGTCGAGCAACGCTTCCGACAACATGTTCTTGCGCGTGCCGTCGCGCGCGCTCTGCGGCACTCCCGGCGGAAAGTCCGCCCCCGCCAGCTCGCGCATGGCGGGCTCGTCGATGGTCAGCTCGTTCACCGGCACGCGGATGTCGAAGCGGGACTGAAGGACATCGTCGGCGACGAACACCTCGCCCGAGAGGTGATGCGATGCAATTACGTGGTTGTGGCCGAGACGCGCCATCGCGCCTCCGCGATAAACCAAAATCTGCAATAACGACTCTTCGGCGACGACGGAGTATTCGCGGGCGTCGGTGGGAATCGGCGAAGGCGCCGTGGGCGCAGGTTCCGGAGCCGGCGTTGCCGGCGCCGGGGGTCTTGTCTGGCACCCCACCAGCCCCCATAAGACGAGCCCCGCGACGATGACCCTCGCCGGGAACCCGAGACCTGCCGCCTGTGTACTCATGAAGTGTGCCTCATCCTTGCTCTGGCTTTGACCTGACTCATATCTAGCGGCTAGCTTACCGACATGACTTTCCGCAACACCACTCGTTCATGGGGCGCGCTGACGAAAGCGCTGCACTGGATCATCGTGATCCTCATCATCGTGCAGTTCTTCATCGCGTCGCGCGCGCACGACCTGCCACGGGGACCTGCGCTCATCGAAGCGTGGGGCTGGCACAAATCCGTCGGTATGACCATCTTCATGCTTGCCATCATCCGGTTGGTGTGGCGATGGATGAATCCGGTTCCCGATCTCACCGCCGAAACCCGGGCCTGGGAGCACACGCTCGCGAAGATCTCGCACGTGCTGCTCTACGCGCTGATCTTCGCGGTGCCGCTCACCGGCTGGCTGATGTCTTCCGCCAAGAATTTTCCGGTGAGCTGGTTCAGCCTCTTCCAGTGGCCGGACCTGATAGCGCCCGACCGGGCGCTGTCCGAATCGATGGAGAGCGCCCACAAGATACTGGTCAAAGTACTCGTGGGCGTGGCGCTGCTGCACGCCGCCGGCGCGCTCAAGCATCATTTCATCGACAAGAACAACGTGCTCAGGCGCATGTTGCCTTTCAGCCGCATCAAGTGAGACCGCATGACTAACTACCTTGCCGCCATGGTCGCGGCCGCGGCGCTGTTCGCGGGCGCCAGCCAAGCCGCAACACCGGCGGCCGGCAACCCTGCGGCTGGGAACAATGGGCCGCGCTGGGTGCAGGCTCCGGCCGGGGGCAGCCTCGACTTCGTCTTCGATCAGGCCGGTGCCGCCAGCAAGGGCTCGTTCAAGCAATTCACCACCGAGCTCGGCTACGACGAAAAGTCACCGGCCACCGGCAGTCTCAGCGTCAAAGTGCAGATCGGCACGGTCGATACCCAGGACCAGGAGCGTAACGAGATGCTGCTGGGCGCCGATCTCTTCGACGCGCAGAAATTTCCCACCGCCCAATACAGCGCGAGCAGCTTTTCGCGCAGCGCTTCCGGTGGCCTCGAGGCCGTCGGCAAACTCACGTTGCGCGGCGTGACGCGTGACCTGCGGCTGCCTCTGAAGATCACGCGTACCGCCGCCGGCCTCGAACTTTCCGGAGAAGCGGCGATCAAGCGCCTGGACTACGGCGTCGGCCAGGGTGACTGGAAAACAACCGAGGGCGTTGGCGACGAAGTGAAGATTCAGTACAAGGTTGCGCTGGTAAAGGCGAAGTAGTCGATGTCGGTGAACAACTCCATGCCGCGCATCTGGATGGGCATCTGCCTCGCAGTCGCGGTGCTGTCATTCTTTCCGGCCTGGACCGGACGCATCAGCTGGTGGATGCCGGGCATCGCGTTCGCACTGTTCGCGGTATTCCTGCTCGAGCCCTGGTTTCTTACCTGGCAATTGCGCAAACGAGGCGAAGCGCTGCAGATCACTGATGAGGGCGTATTGCGCCGGCTGGTGCGCGGCGACAGTGAATACGTACGCTGGAGCGAGCTGCGCGAGGTGTCCATCGTGATGACGCAGGGCGTCAACCTCAGCGAAGAGTATTTCTACGTGCTCGCCGGCACGGGCACCTCCGGCGTCATCGTCGGCCAGGCGCTCGCGGCCAAGTACGACCTGCTGTCGCACCTGTCCAAACTACCCGGCTTCAATCACGGCAATATCGCCACCGCCATGTCATCGCCGGTGAATCAGCGGTTCACGCTGTGGCGCGCGGCGCCGCTCGAAGGCGAGGCCGTGGCGCTGCCGTTTCGCGCGCTGAACTAGAACTTGGTGCCGTCCTTGCGCGTGAAAATGCCGCGCGCATCCGCCGCGTTCCAGCGCATGTCCACATCGGAATAGAACGCTTCGTCCTGCGGATCGCGATTGCTGATCTCGAGATAAACCACAGGTTCCGTGCCGCGATTCACCAGCTGGTGCCCGTCGCCTTTCTCTTTGTCGGGCCCGATCGGAAAGCCCGCGCACGTGCCAGCCTTCAACAACTGTTCGCCAGCATCGGTGCGCAACACCACTTCACCGCTCAGCACGTAGATGAATTCCTCTTCGAGCGTGTGCCAATGGCGCATGGAGGATTCCTTTCCGGGCGGCAGCGTGGTGAGGTTCACGCCGAACTTTGAAATGCCGAGCGCGTCGCCGAGCGCGCGCTTTTCACGCGGCAGTACTCGCGAACGATAGGGCTCGGGATATCCGGAGCCGGTGCGCGGGGCTAGCGACATCGGATCGAGTGCGGGTTTTTTCAAAGTCATATGCGTTGACCCATCTGCGACTGCATGCAAGTGTAGCGTCATGCCGCAGATGTTTGATGATGTCGGGGAGATCGTGGAAGAAGCGCTGCGGCGCGTGGGCAAACGCGTGGTGCTGGCGCTGCCACTCGGCATCGGCAAACCCAATCTCATCGCGAATGAATTCTTCCGCCGCGCACGCGGCGACGCCTCACTCGATCTCACCATCTTCACGGCGCTGAGCCTTCGCAAACCCACCGGGTCCAGCGCGCTGGAGAAGGCTTTCATCGATCCGCTGGTGGCGCGTGTGTTCGGCGACTACCCCGATCTCGACTACCTCGGCGCCGTCCGGCGCGACGAAATGCCGCCGAACGTGCGGGTGATCGAATTTTTCTTCGAGCCGGGCTCGCTGCTGAATTCCTCGCATGCGCAGTCGCACTATCTGTGCGCGAATTACACGCACGTGGCACGCGAGCTGCTGGCCCGCGGGGTGAACGTCATTGCGCACATGGTGGCGAAGCGGGTTGTGGGCGGCACCACCGAGATCAGCCTCGGCAGCAATCCGGATGTCAGCGTGGACCTGCTGCCCGAAGTCGCGAAACTGCGGGCGGCGGGCACGCCGGTGGTGATGCTTGGCCAGGTACATCGGGAGATGCCCTTCATGCTTGGCGCGGCGAACGTGGGCCCGGACGCTTTCGACCTGTTGCTCGATCACACGCGTTACGACTACGACCTGTTCGCGCCGCCGAATCCGTCACTGTCCACGGTGGACCATGCCATAGGGCTGCACGCAAGCAGCCTGGTTCGCGACGGCGGTACGCTGCAGATCGGCATTGGCGAACTCGGTGACTCCATCGTGTACTCGCTGCTGCTGCGCCACCAGCAGAACGAAGCCTGGCGGCGCGCACTGGCCGACGCCGGTACCGAACGCAGCGCAGCGCTGATCGACAGCATCGGCGGCCGTGCGCCGTTCGCGACGGGGCTGTTCGGCGCCACCGAAATGTTCGTCGACCAGATGCTCGATCTGTACCGCGCGGGCATTCTGCGCCGCCGCGTCTACGACTATCTACCACTGCAGCGCGCGCTGGCGGGAAGCGGATCCATCACGCGCATCGACGAAACCCTGCTCGAGGCCATGCTGGCCGCCGGCGCCGGGCCCATGCTCTCGGCTTCCGACGTAGCGGCGTTCAAGGCCTCCGGGGTCTTTCGCAGCGAAACCCGCTTCGACAATGGGAGCATCGTCACACCCGAGGGCACGCGCATCGAGGCCAACCTTGCCAGCCCCAAGGTGCGCGCCGCGCTGGCGCGCGAGTGCCTGGGACTCAACTTGCAGGGCGGAACGGTGATGCATGCCGGTTTTCTGCTCGGCCCCCGCTCTTTCTACGCAGCGTTGTGCGCACTGCCGGAAAACGAGCGCCGCTTGTTCGACATGCGCGGCGTGGGCTACATCAACCAGCTGTACGGCGACGACCATGCGCTGCGTGTGGCGCAACGCTCTCATGCGCGCTTCGTGAATACCACGATGATGCTGACGACGCTGGGGGCCGCCGTTTCCGACGGCCTCGCCGATGGCCGCGTGGTTTCCGGTGTGGGGGGCCAGTACAACTTCGTCACCATGGCGCACGCGCTGCCAGGCGCGCGCTCGATGCTGTGCGTACGCTCGGCACGACGCAAGGACGGTAAACTCAGCTCCAATATCGTCGCCGGTTATGGGCACACCACCATTCCGCGCCACCTGCGCGACATCGCCATCAGCGAATACGGCGTAGCCGACCTGCGAGGCCGCACCGATGGCGAGTGTGTGGCCGCCATGCTGAACATAGCGGACTCGCGATTCCAGGAGGCGCTGCTCGCCGAGGCGAAACGTGCGCACAAGATCGACGCCGGTTATCGCATTCCCGAGGAATACCGGCGCAATACGCCGGAACGACTCGAACACGCCTTCGCCGCGCAGCGGCGCGCCGGGTTGTTTTCGGAATACCCTTTCGGCACCGATCTCACGCGCGAGGAGATCGACCTGGCACGCGCATTGCGCTGGCTGAAGGAGAACACCGGTGGTACGGGAGCCCGCCTGAAAACCATCGCGCGCGCGATGTTAGTGCGGCCGCGGGAAAGCGAACAACCCTATCTCGCGCGCCTGCAGCTCGAACGACCAGGAGATTTCTCCGCGCGGCTCACCGCGAAGCTGGTGCGCCTGGGGCTTCGGGCCACGGCGGATTCGCGGCAGCAAACTACTTCGCAAACAGCCGCGAAGGATCCTTGAACGCCTTGAACTCGAGCGCGTTGCCCGAAGGGTCGTAGAGAAACATCGTTGCCTGTTCGCCGACCTGGCCCGCGAAGCGGATGCCCGGTTCTATTTCGAAGCGCGTGCGCAGGGCCTGCAGGCGTTCCGCGAGCGCGTGCCAGGCCTGCCAGTCGAGCACCACGCCGAAGTGCGGCACGGGCACGTCGTGGCCGTCGACCTGGTTGTGATGTACGTGTTGCTTCCTGTCCGGATCGAGATGCGCGACGACCTGGTGGCCGAAGAAATCGAAGTCCACCCAGTCGACGCTGCTGCGCCCTTCCGGACACCCGAACAATTGACCGTAGAAGTCGCGCGCCGCGGCCAGCGAATGGACGGGGATCGCGAGATGAAACGGTTGAGGCATCAACTAGAAGAGTTGCGCGGCCGCCTGCCAAAGGACCAAGGCAACACAAAGTGCACGTGTGCAGCGTTCGATCATGTTCGTTCTCCCAGTTACTGCCGGCCCCACCATTCGTCGCGCGCACGCACGGCGAGGTCGGGGTGATCGGAAAAAAAGCCCGTGATTCCCGCGTCGAGCAGTGCGTGGATTTCCCCGTTGAGGTCCCCGTGCGCCGCCGCGTCGCCCGCCGATCTTAGAACAACCGGAAGGAATTCGTTCTCCGCCCGTAACGTCCACACATGGGTGCCGAGGCCTGCCGCCCGGGCGCGGCGGGCGAGTCCGGTATCCCGTGCTCCTTCTGCGCCGAACTGAACGACCATCCACTTGTGCGGGCCAATGGCATCCGCGTAGGTGGCGATCTCGCCAAGGCCAGCATCCGCCAGAAGATCGAGGTAGGTACGCTTGTCGCCCGCCAGCGTGAAATCAAAGGGTTGGCCCGTCGGAGCGACGAGTTGTACCAGTGCCAGATCCGTGCGGCGGCGCAGCGCCTTGAGATTCGCGACCTCGAACGACTGCAGGCAGATGGGATCCGATCGCTTGCTGTACCCGCGACGGTTCAGCGATTCGAGCATGCGGTCATCGAAGAAGAGCCCCAACTTCGCGAAATAGCTCGGATGCTTGGTTTCGGGATAGACACCGATGCGTGGCGGCGGCGGCAGTCCGGCAGCACGCGCCAACTCGGCGCGCTGCGCGTTCGCGGCGACCACCAGGTCCAGCACTTCGTCGAAGGTGGGGATGGAAAATGCGCCGTCGTAGCGCGCATTAG
The DNA here is from genome assembly GCA_035760205.1 of Steroidobacteraceae bacterium. Taxonomy (GTDB): domain Bacteria; phylum Pseudomonadota; class Gammaproteobacteria; order Steroidobacterales; family Steroidobacteraceae; genus CADEED01. The sequence continues at coordinate 10,142 of DASTTJ010000090.1, forward strand.
CCCCGCGCAGATCGGGGAGCCGTTCGCGCGCGCGCAGCGACTTCAGTTCCGCGAGCGTGAAGTCTTCGGTGAACCAGCCCGTGAAGGTTTCGCCGTCGATGGTTTTCGTCACTTTGCGTGACGCGAACTCGGGTCGCGCAGACACATCCGTGGTGCCGCCGATCTCGTTCTCGTGCCGCGCGAGCAACGCACCATCTTTCGAGATCACGAGGTCGGGTTCCACGTAATCCGCACCCTGCTGGATGGCAATGAAGTACCCGGCGAGGGTGTGTTCGGGCACATAGCCGCTGGCTCCGCGGTGCGCTATGACAAATGGCGGCGACCCGCCGGCCAGCGAGATTTCCGTCATGAGAACTGCGCCCACGAATCCCCACATGACGTAACGCCAGAATGGCTCGCGATGCGGAACTCCATTGCTTGTGGTCTGCATCGGGTTTTTCTCACACCGGATTTTTCCAACAGGGGAATGGCGCCCATGAAGACCATCATCCGCGGCTTGCCAAAGCTTAACTTCCGCAGTGTGGCATGTCTTGCCGTGGGCCTGATCGCCGCGGGATGCGCGAGCGATACCCGCCCGGTCGTGGTGGGCCAGCCGATGGTCATTCCCACGCTCAATGAGTACTGCGCCATCGCGCAGAAGGAAATCGCCACCTCACGCGTGCCGGCGCGCAATGTATTGGTCGCCGACTATCAGGCGTTCTCGCGCGCCAGCCCTTCCGTGAAGCCGCTCGAGACGATGCAGTACGTGGGATACGCCGATCCCCAGCGCACCAAGGCGCGCATGGTCTCGTGCAAGCTGCACAGCGCGGAACGAATTCGCGCCGAATATGGCGCGACCGCCGCGGGTGAATCGACGACTTGCGCCCGTCTCAATCGCCGCACCCTGGATGCCGTGATGCTCACGCTGACCGACCGCCAGAAAAAGAAAATGCCGTTCAAGGGTACGCTCGGCGTGCTGCTCGATCCGGATGAACAAGCGACCAGCGAATCGCAGTGGCTGGAGTCCTTCACCATGGTGCAGACCGATGTCGGCGGCACGCTGCGAATTCGCGCCAAGAGCCTGCGCAGCGACGGCAACATCCGCGTGAGTTCCAAATCCAGCGCCGCCAAAGGCCGTCAGTACTGCCACCTGATCGCGCCGGATTACCTCAAGCGCATCCTGACCGGCGAAGTGCAGTTGCCGAAGGGTGAGTTCCCGGATGGCGGCCAGACGGCCAGCCGGTAGATTCATTCGCTGCTGTTAAGCTCTGGCGCGTGTCCAGCGCCACCGCACAAGCCTCAAGCCCCGCCTATTCCCCCCAGGAAGAACTTGCGCACACGTTGACCGCGGGCCTGGGCATCGTCGCCTGCGCCATCGCGATTCCCTGGCTCGCCTGGGCCGCCGCAGGCGATGCGTTGCGGCTTGCTGGCGCCATGGTGTTCGGCACTACGGCGCTCGCCATGTTCACCACTTCGGTGATCTACCACTGGGAGCGGCAACCGGCGCGCAAAATCCAGTTGCGCAAGCTCGACCACTCCGCCATCTATCTGCTCATCGCCGGCACCTACACGCCGTTCACGCTGGTGGCGATGCAAGGCGCCTGGGCCTGGTCGCTGTTCGGCGTGGTGTGGACACTGGCGGTGCTCGGCATCGTGGCGAAGACCACGGTGGGATTTCGCTATCCCCGCCTGTCGACGATTCTTTATCTCGGGATGGGATGGCTCATCATCGTCGCCATCAAGCCGCTGCGCGAAAACCTCACCGCCGCACAGATCGGCTGGATTGCGGCGGGCGGCCTGCTGTACACCGGCGGCGTGCCGTTCTACATCTGGAAGACGAAGCGATACACACACGCGGTATGGCACCTGTTCGTGCTGGGTGGCGTCGCCTGCCACTTCGTGGCGGTGCTGAGTCTGGTCAGCGGCCGCCACTGATCGCTATTTTTTCGCCCTCGCCTTGCGACGCACAGGTGTGCGCTTTCGAGCCGGCTTCTTCGCAGGTGCCCGCTTCTTCTTCGCCGTGACTTTCTTTTTCGGGGCGGCCTTTTTACTGAGTGGCACCTTCTTCTTCGGCGCCTTCTTTTTCCTGGCGGAGGCCTTGCGGCGAACCACGACCTTCGAAGGCGAATTGTCTCCCCGGACCTGGTCTCCCCGGAGTTGGTCGATGATCGCCGGATTCTCGAGCGTGGACAGATCCTGAGTGATGTCCTCGTTGCGCGCGATGGCGCGCAGCAGCCGGCGCAGGATCTTGCCCGAGCGCGTCTTGGGCAGATTGTCGGAGAATCGGATGTCGTCAGGCCGCGCGATGGCTCCTAACTGCTCGGTGACCCATTCACGCAGAACCCTGGTGAAAGCTTCGATCCTGTCGCCGGTCGGACGCTCGCCGCGCAGCACCACGAACGCGAACACCGACTCTCCCTTGATCTCATGGTGCCTGCCGACCACCGCGGCTTCCGCAACCTTCGGATGCGCCACCAACGCGGATTCGATCTCCATGGTGCCGAGCCGGTGCCCGGCGACGTTCAACACGTCGTCGATGCGGCCCATGATCCAGAAGAAGCCATCCTTGTCGCGATGCGCGGAGTCACCCGCCACGTAGTAGCGGTTCTGGAAGGTTTCCCAATAGGTCTGGAGGTAGCGGTCGTTGTCGCCCCAGATCGTGCGCAACATCGAAGGCCAGGGTTTTCTCACCACCAGGTAGCCGCCTCCATCGGCGCCCTGCACTTCGTCACCGCGGGCATCGACAATGGTCGCGTCGATGCCCGGCAGCGGCTGTGTGCATGAACCCGGCTTGGTGGCGGTGACGCCCGGCAGCGGCGAAATCATGATGGCCCCGGTTTCCGTCTGCCACCACGTGTCGACGATCGGACAGCGCATGCGTCCAACGTGCTCGTGGTACCACATCCACGCTTCAGGATTGATGGGCTCGCCCACCGAACCCAGTAACCGAAGCCTCGTGAGGTCGTAACGCGCCGGAATGTCGTCGCCGAGTTTCATGAGCGCGCGAATCGCGGTCGGCGCGGTATAGAAGACGGTGACGCCCAGCGACTCGCAGATCTGCCAGAAGCGTCCCGGATGCGGTGTCGTGGGCGCGCCCTCGTAAAGCACGATGGTGGCGCCCGCGGCCAGCGGACCGTAGGCCACGTAGCTGTGGCCGGTGACCCAGCCGATATCCGCCGTGCACCAGAATACGTCTTCCTCGTTGAGATCGAAGACCCACTTGCTGGTGACCTTCGCGCCGAGTAGATAGCCGGCGCTCGCGTGCTGGATGCCCTTCGGCTTGCCGGTGGAGCCCGAGGTGTACAGCAGGAACAGGGGATGCTCGGCATTGACCCAGACCGGTTCGCATACCGGCGGCTGACCTTCGATCGCGTCATGCCACCAGATGTCGCGCCCGCCCTTCATGGGCACCTCGTGCGCCGTACGCTTCAGCACGATGACGTTGCGGATGCTCTTGCAGCCCTGCGACAGCGCCTTGTCGGCCGCTTCCTTGAGTTCGACGATCTTGCCCGCGCGAAACCCACCGTCGGCGGTAATGAGCGTGACCGCCCCGGCGTCTTCGATTCGGTCGCGCAGCGACAGCGCCGAGAACCCACCGAAAACCACCGAGTGGATCGCGCCGATGCGCGCGCAGGCGTGCATGGCGACCACGGCCTCGGGGGTGAGCGGCATGTAGATGACGACCCGATCGCCCGATTTGACGCCCTGCGCCAGCAGGGCGTTGGCGAACCGGCAGACATCGGCGTGAAGCTCTCGATAAGACACGTGGCGGACGTCGCCCGGTTCGCCGACGAAGGTGACCGCGGTCTTGTGGCCGCGCTCCTCGAGATGCACGTCGAGGCAGTTGTACGACACGTTCAACTCGCCGTCGGTGAACCAGCGGTAATTGGGAGCCTGCGAATCGTCGAGGGTGACGCTGAACGGCTTATGCCAGCGGAGCTCGCTGCGTGCCTGGCGCGCCCAGAAGCCGAGATGGTCGGCGGCGGCTTCACGGCGCAGCGCGGCGACGTCCGCCGGCTTGATCCGGGCCCGCGCGGCGAACTCGGGAGAAGGAGGAAAGCTGCGTTCTTCGATGAGAACGGACTTGATGTTTTGGCTGCTCATGTTTTGACTGCTCGGGGGCGGCCCGAAGGATACCGTATGAATTGTTCGGCCCTGTAAACCGAAATGCCGTCTCGCCAGTCTTAACTTCAGCCGCCATGTATTCC